>NZ_DAMAGB010000021.1:0-83502 GCF_031995485.1 Janthinobacterium sp. | reverse complement strand
GGCCGCTGCGCCGGCGTCAGCGCGGCCAGCATCTCGAGGCCGGACTTTCCCGGCATGTCGACGTCGACGAACACCAGGTCGGGCTTGAGCGCCAGGATCCCCGCGCCAGCGCTGTCGCCATCGCCAAACTCGCCAACCAGCTCGAAGGCGCCGCGCCCCGCCAGCCTGGCGCTGACCGCCAGCCGCGCCAGCGGTTCGTCGTCGACGATCAGCACCCGGATAGTCATGCTGCCGCCTGCATGCCGTGCAGCGGCATCACGATGCGTACGTGGAAGCGGCCATCCGCATGCCAGCCTGTTTCCAACTCCTGATTCTCGCCGTACAGGTGTTGCAGGCGCTGCCCGACATTGGCCAGGCCGATGCCGCTGCCCGCGTGTGCGGGCTGCTGGCCGTCGTTCTGCACGTCGATCAGCAGGCGCCCGCCTTCGCGCCCGACAAGAATATCGAGCCGCCCGGGAGTGGACAGCGGCGCGATACCGTGGCGTATGGCATTTTCCACCAGCGGCTGCAGCATCAGGTAGGGCACCACGCTGTCGAGCAGGTCGGGCCCGACCTTCATCGTCAGGCGCAGGCGCTCGCCGAGCCGCGCCTTTTCGATTGCCAGGTAGGCGTCGAGCAGGGCCAGCTCATCGGCAAGCGCATGCTCGTGGCGGCCATCGTGTGACAGCGTGGCGCGCAGGAACTCGGCCACGCAGGCGAGCATGCGGTTCGCTTCCCGGTTGGAGCCGGCCGACACCAGCGCCGAAATCGCATTGAGCGAATTGAACAGGAAGTGCGGATTGACCTGCAGGCGCAGCGCGCGCAGCTCGGCGTCGCGGGCCGCGCCTTGCGCCTGGGCCAGATGCAGGCGGACCTGCTGCAGCGACAGGTAATAGGCGGCCACCGCATGCACCGCGCAGAATGCGACCAGCGCCAGCCAGCAGCTGTCCAGGCCGCGCGCCAGATATTTCCATTGATAGCCCGTCTCCCGTCCCAGCGCGATCCCCAGGCTTTGCCCCAGCAAGGCATTCACGATGGCCATGGCGTAGGTGGCCGCCAGCAATACCAGGCCCATCCGCAGCCAGGACCAGTCGCGGCGCCACATGGCCCGCTGCATCAGCGTCAGCGGAACCAGCCATGCCAGGCAGGCAACGAAGAAAACGGTACGAAAGGCAATGATGTAGCCATTGCTGTAGGCGGGCAGGCCGAGGATGGCCATGCAGGCGCACACCGGCAGTGCCGCCAGCACAGGAACGAGCAAGGGGGTTTCGACTTTCACGCTGGGGTCCCGAGGTACGAAAGCGTTCACCTTAAGCGATAGCCGCACGGCGGTCCAGTCGCATGCGCCGACCCGTGCATTTCCGGCGGCCAGCCGGTAGAGTCGAGCGAGTCGTGCGCGCCTGCCAACGCCACCGGCGCAAGCTTTATCCCTGTTTCCTTCAGTGCGCCGCCACGCTGTCGTGCAGCTGCTGGAACTGCGACAGCTGCTGCTGCATCAGCCGCGCATACGGTCCGCCTGCGCGCAGCAGTTCGGCATGGCTGCCTTGCTGGCAGATGCTGCCGTTTTCCATCACGATAATCCGGTCGGCCTTGACGATGGTCGAAAAGCGGTGCGCGATGATGACGGTGGTGCGACCCTGCATCAGCGTGTCGAGCGCGCGCTGCACCAGCTGTTCGCTGGCGGCGTCCAGCGCGCTGGTCGCTTCGTCCAGTATCAGGATTTTCGGCGCGCGCAGCATGGCGCGGGCGATCGCGATGCGCTGCTTCTGGCCGCCCGACAGTTGCACGCCGCGTTCGCCGACCACCGTGTCATAGCCATCCGGAAAAGCCGTGATGAAATCATGCGCATGGGCCAGCCTGGCGACGGTTTCCATTTCCTCGCGCGTGACGTCGCGGCCGGGCACGGCAAACGCGATATTGTCCGCAATACTGCCCGAAAACAGCGCCGGCTCCTGTTCCACCACGGCCATCTGGCTGCGCACATGCGCCAGACCCAGGGCACGCGCATCGACGCCGTCGAACAGCACGCTGCCGGCGCTGGGCTGGTAGTGGCCGAGGATCAGGCTGGCGATGGTCGACTTGCCGGCGCCTGACGCGCCCACCAGCGCGACTTTTTCGCCGGCGCGTATCGACAGCGACACGCCATCGAGCGCGGTCGCCTGCGTGCGTTCCGGATACGAAAAGCGCACCGCCTGCAGCGCCACCTGGCCGGCCAGGGGCGGCTGCGGCGCCAGCACGGGCGCCGGGCGGTGGCTGCGCAGGATCTCGAAGATGCGGTCGGTCGAGCCCATGGTGCGCATCCAGGTATTCCAGAATTCGCTGACCGAGCCGGCCGTGTCGGTCACCATGCTGGCATAGATGACAAACGCGGTCAGCTCGCCCACGGTCAGTTTTCCCTGGCCGATCAGGTGCGCGCCGAAGGCGAGGGTGGTCAGCAGGGCCACGAACGCCAGCATCCCTTGCGCACCCTGGAACACGGCCAGCAGCCGGGTGCCGGCCAGCGAGACGCCCATCAACTCCTGCATCGCGCGCGCGTAGCGGCCCATGGCGCCGGCCTGCTGGTTGAAGGCCTGCACCAGCCGGGCGTTGGCAAAATATTCCTGCGCCACCTTGCCGCTGGCGGCCAGGCTGGCCTGGATCGCGCGCGAGCGCTGGCGGTAATTGCTGCCGGACAGCTTGCCGAAATACAGGCTGATGGGAATGAACAGCCCCAGCGGCAAGCTGAGCAGCGGCGACAGATGCAGCAGCATCACGATGCCGCCGATGAACACGCACAGCGAGCGCAGCGCGTTGGCCGCGCCGATGGTCAGGCTTTCATGCAGCGCCGACACGTCCGAGGTCAATCGGCTGTTCAGCTCGCCGCCATGGTGCTTGTCGAAAAACGCGATCGGCTGGTTGATCACCACGTCGAACAGGCGCTTGCGCACCCCCATCACGATCATGTGGCCGCTCGACTGCAGCAGGTAAAAACGTGCGGCCGAGGCCACCGCGTACAGCAGGCAAAAGCCCAGCATGGCCGCCAGCAGGGAAGGCGTGACGGCGCGCCGGGTCAGCTCGGCGACATGGTCGATAAAGTACGCGATTGCCTGCGGGAACGCCAACTGGGCGCCCACCGTCAGCGCCATGCAGGCCAGGCCGGCGGCAATGCGCCAGCGCACCGGATACATCAGGCGCAGCCGTTCGAAATGGGGAGAGGCATTCATGCGGCGCGTTCCTTCTGCTCAGGTTGGTCGGCCAGCTGTTCAAGCAGGCCGAGCCAGTTTTCATCGCCGATCAGCCCGGCAGCCTGCACGGCGCCCTGGTGGTCGACAAACACATACGACGGCGAACTCATGTGCGGATTGAGCAGCCGATAGTCGCGCAGGCTGACGCGCGCCGTGACGGCCTGCAGCGCGGCGCTGCCGAGAAACGTGCGCAGGCGCCGCGCCGGTTCCTCGCTGACCAGCCACAGCGCCAGGCCGGCGCCGTGCGCCTGTGGCAGCAGCCGTTCCAGCGCCGGCAGTTTTTCCAGGCATTTCGGACAGCGGCTGGCAAGAAACAGCAGCACGGCCGCCTGGCCATCGGCGCCAGGCTTTACGCGCTGCCTGGCGCCCAGCAGGCGCGCCGTCACCTGCGGCAGCGCCTGGCCCGCTTCCAGTGCCACCGGCGCCACGCGTTCGCGGCGGCTGGCGCGCAGCACGGCCAGGCTCAGCCAGACGTTGCCCGCCAGCGCAAACGCCAGCACTGCCAGCACCAGATGCAGGATGGTGCTGTCCATCAGCCGGCCCTGGCCAGGGTGGCGATATCGTGAAAATGGATCGCCGCCACGCAGGCGATGGCCGCCAGTGCGGCCGCCAGCAGCGAGGTCTGCCACGGCAGCGCGGCCATGGCGGGCAGCGCGAAATACAGGGCATTGACGGCGATCACCAGTCCGTTGCGCGTCAGGTCATGCTGCGACACGGGGCGCTGCGCTTCGCCAAAGCAGCTGCAGCGCACCACGCTTTGCGTGAAATAGCGGCAGGCGAGCACGATCGTCAGGCTGGCCAGCAGCAGCAGCGACAGCAGCATCGGCAGCGGTCCGCCCCATGCCAGCAGCCATGCGGCCAGCAGCGCTTCGAGCGCTACCAGCGCCGGTGCGGCCAGCGCGGCGCCGGCGGCCGGCACGCCAAACGAGGCGGACAGGTTGTCGCGGAATGCGCGGTAGCTGCGCAGCTTGCCGGCGGCGGCCGCCAGCAGCAACATGCCGATCAGGCAGCGCGCGATATCGCCGAGAAAGGCGGCCAGCGGCGCCGACATCATGCGGGCGCCACCGTCGACCACTGCGGCGCGAAGCCGCCCGGCTGTTGGCGGCGCAGCAACACGCCGTCGCGCGTGGCCAGCAGCGCATCGTTCCACGCTTGCTCCGGCGCGCTGCGCAGGGCGCCGCCGATGCTGGCCTGCAGCTGCGTCGAAATGGCCCAGCCCAGGCGTTCAGCGTCTTCGTCGCGTGCCATGCGCAAGCCGAGCGCGGCCAGCTCCTCGCGCGTCAGCGCGTAGTTGTGCGAATGGTAGCCGGCCATCAGCTGCTCGACGATGGCGCGCCGCGCCTCGGGCAGGTGGTCAGGCAATTGCCACGCCAGCAGTTCTTCGCCGATCTGCGCCAGCTCCAGCGTGGTGCGGTAAAACGCCGTCAGCGATGGCGCAAACACGCTGCCGCACAGCAGCGACAGCGATTGCTGGCGGGCCTCGCCCGCGTCGACGCCGAACCAGCGCTCGGCCATGTCGCCGAACACCTTGATATCGAGGCTGGAGAACGCCCCGCCGTCGGCGCCGTTCAGCTGCGGATCGATCGGCGAAAACAGCGCCAGGTCGCCGGCGATCACCTCGTCGGCGCCCAGGCACAGCAAGGTGGCCGCCGACTGGCAGTGAAACGGCACGATAAAGGTCAGGTGGCGCGCATGCTGACGCAGCAGGAGGGCGATGCGGCGCGCCGCGTTGACCACGCCGCCGCGCCCGTGCAGCACCACGTCGAGCCGCGCCACCTGGCCGATCTGGCGGCATTGCTCGTAGATGGCCGGCAACAGTTCCAGGTCCAGGTGCGACGCGGCCAGCACCAGCGCGCGGCTGCCGCGCGCCAGCTCGAGTTCACGCAGCAGTGTTGGCACGGCCGGCAGGGAAGTCAGCTCCGGCTGCGGCATAGCACCTCCTCGATCAGTTTGTCGGCCACGCATTCAAGCAGGCGAAAGGCGGGAATTAATTGCTGTACATACAGGAACTGGCCGACGGGGTTGTTTTCAAGAAAAACATGGTCGCCCTCGGGCGTGACAATCAGGTCAAGCGCGCCATATTGCAGGCCGTAGCTGTGCACGAAATCGAGGCAGCGCTGGTGCACCTCGGGTGGCAGCACGCATGCCTCATAGCGGATCTCGGCCGACATGTCGCGCGAGTCGATTGCCGTGCGCGCATCGTCCTGCGTATGCAGCCTGGCGGCAAACAGGGCGCTGCCGATCACGGTGACGCGCAATTCATATTGCTTGGCGATATATTCCTGAAACTGGCAGCTCACTTCGCCGACCGCGTCGAGCTCGTCCAGCATGGCGTCGTCGATCACGGTGGTGACGATGCCGCGGCTGATCTGCTCCTCCGGCGCGACCGCTTCGGAGGCCAGGGTGGGCGTCGACATGGCCTTGAAGATGATGGGGCCACCCACCGCCGCGCGGAAGGCGCGCACATCGTCGGCCACATTGGTGATTACGGTATCGGGCACGCGAAAGCCCATGCGCGCAGCCCGTTCGAGCTGCTCCCCTTTCCATTGCGCCGCGCGCAGCGCCAGTGGGTGGCTGAGCCAGTAGCAATCGAGCGAATAGAGCAGGCTGAACATCGCCTGGTCGGTTTCCAGCCTGGCATAAGCACGCTCCTGGGGGCCCAGGTCTTCGCTGGCATAGGCGTACTCGGCCGGTTTGCGCAGCCAGACGGCGCCCACTTGTTGCAGGTCCAGCCAGGCGCCGTCGGGCAGGTGGCGCAGGCGCGCGCTGGGCTGGCCGTCCCGCATGCGCTGGCACAGCTGGTAATCGCGTGGAAAGGCGTCGAGATTGATGCGGAAGGGCGTGTGGCCGCGGTCGGCCAGCAGCGGAATCAGCAGATCGGCATGCAGATCGCCGCCATGACTGATAATCAAAACCTGTTTGTGCATTCAGCGTACTCTGCGGCGAAAGAAGAAAAAGCCCTGCCGGAGCAAGGCTTTCGGGATCAAGGCAAGATCAATGCGTCATCAGCAATAGATGCCTGTATCGTTCGGTTTCAGCTTCGAGCTGTCGCGCAGGTTGTAATCTTCCGGATCGCCGTAATAGGTGCAGCCGGCCACGGCAACGCCGTCGCGCGCAGTCCATGGCTGCGCCGGCTTTGCTTCCTGCCCCACGTGTTTTTCAGCCAGTTTGAAAGCGAACAGCTTGGTTTGATTCTGCTTTTGCATCGTACTATCCTTTTGTAATGGTTAAGTACCGCTTTATATGCCTGCCGTGTTCCGGCTTTTTTATATTAACCAGCAATAAATAGCGCGTCAATCGAAAAGACCGCATCATTTCATTTGCCGTTTTTATTGCGCTGAAATGGAATGCAGATGAAAATTGCGCGCGCAATCAAGCCGTGCCGGCGGGCACATTAATATTTATTGTTGGGCAAGGCTGACCGCCGGCTGGCGGTGTTGATCGGCCGATGAAAATCGGCGGATAATCAGCAGTATTGGCCGCTGTCGTTCGGCTTCAGCTTCGAGCTGTCGCGGTATTGGTCATGCACGCCGACTGCGCTGCAGCCAGCCACGGCCACGCCATCGCGCGCCTTCCATGGGGAAGAAGCGGGGGCGGGCGTCTTTTTTTCAGCCAGTTTGAATGCGAACAATTTGCTGTGGTTCTGTTTTTGCATTGTACTATCCTCTTGTGGTGGTTAAGTACTGCGATTGACAAGTGCCATGATGAATGGCCATCCAATATTAAGCGCGGAATAAATGCGCGTCAATGCGAATTCGTTATGGAGATCATGAATATTGAATAGTCACACATTATCACCATTTCATATTGGCGGAAATATCGGCATCAATGCGGTTCAATCATCGTGATTTTTTTTTGAACAGGGAGCATATTATTGCAGTGCACGATAACAGTGCAATTCCATATGTTTCTCCCATTGCCGGTGCATGGCGCGAAGTCCCGCGATATAATGCGCCGCGATAACGCTGATAAAACCTGAAAATGATATTGACAGTTGGTGAACATTTTGATGCCGGGCAAGTGCATGACTTGCTTGAACGATTTCTCGATACCGTGAATACGCGCGATCGTGTTGCGCTGCAGCGCGACTGGGCCATGGCGCCTGCGGTGGCGGAGGAGCTGTACCAGGATCTCGACAGTTATTTTCCTGCCCGCCCGGCGATCACCGTGGCGCCGCGGGACCTGGCAGGCAAGACCGTCCCCGGCGTGCGGCCCATGCTGGACGCCTTTCTCAGGCACGACCACATGCTGGGCCTCGAATGCGTGCTGTTCGGCGACGGCGTGCCGGGCGAAGCCATCCTGCACGTGGACATCCGGCACACTGCGGGCGTCCTTTCACTGCACTACCGATATACAGGCTCCTGAACCATGAACATCACCGAGAAACAGCAGCGCATCTGCGACCGATATGGCTTGCGGGCGCAGCCATCCGAACCGATGGTGGCCGTCGCGACAGGCAGCCTGGAGCAGTCGCCGATCTACGGCACGCGCATCGACCTGCCGGAAAATGGCACCATCAGCTGGTTTATTCATTGCGGCGACCATTCCGACGCCCTCGATTTCTACCAGCCGCTGCACGCAAGCCACCTGCAGGAACTGCTGCCGCAGGTGCTGGCCTACCTGGCCTTGCCCAGCGGCGCCAGGTTTATTGTGGATAGGAGCGGGTACGAGGACGTGTGGATGGACGAGTAGATTGTTGTTGACCTTGATAACTGCTTGTGTGATGCTGCATAGCAATTTTATAACAGTTAATCGAAGATCACATCATGCTCAACCGCTTGCCGCTGTCCATGCTGGTCGCCGCACTCTTCATGTCGCCGCCCTCTGCCGAAGCGGCCAATGCCATGGCGCCAGTGGCGCAAGCGGAAAACGTGGAGCAGGGAATTACCGCTTTTCTGCAAAGCGAAATGCGGGAACGGGACATTCCCGGACTGCAGATTGCGGTAGTACGCCATGGCAAGGTGGTGTTGTCGCGTAATTTTGGCGTGGCCTCGCTGCAGTATGGCGTGCCGGTCACCGGCGCCAGCCTGTTTTCCATCAATTCCGCCACCAAGTCATTGACGGGCGTGGCCGTCATGCAGCTGGTGCAGCAGGGCAAGGTCGAACTCGATGCGCCCGTGTCGCGCTATATCGCCGGCTTGCCCCAGGCGTGGCAGTCCGTGACGATCGCCCGCCTGCTCGACCATACGTCCGGCCTGCCCGACGTGCTGAACCAGGCCACCGGCAAACTGGTGGGGCCGCAGCCGGACGATCCCGAGGCGGCGTGGAAAGCGGTGCAGGCGCTGCCGATGGACTTCGTCACGGGCCAGCGCTTTCGCTACAACCAGACCAACTACGTCCTGCTGGCCCAGGTGATCGAACGGCAAAGCGGCATGCCCTATGTGGACTTCATCCGGCAAGGGCAGTTCGTTCCGGCGGGCATGCGGCACAGCGGCTTTGGCGATGCCAAGGATGTGGTGCCAGGCAAGGCCAGCTCATACTATCTGGCCGGCCAGGAGTATCGCAATGTGATCGAGGATTTTCCCGTCTTTATGCGCGCCGGCGCCGGCATCAACAGCAGTGCCGACGAACTGGGCAAGTGGCTGATCGCGCTGCAGTCAGGCAAGCTGCTGAAGCCGGAAAGCCTGGCGCGCCTGTGGCAGCCGGGAACGCTGGCCGATGGCAAGCCGGCGCCGTGGGCCTTGGGCTGGCCCGCGATCCGCCGCGACGGCCACCGCGCGGTGGCCGGCATCGGCGGCGCGCGTTCGGCGTTTTATGTGTATCCGAACGACGACCTGGCCATCGTGATCCTGACCAACCTGGCCGGCGGCCAGCCCGAACAGCTGATCGATACCGTGGCCGGCTTCTATGTGCCGGCGCTGCGCCAGCAGGCGGGCGGCGCCTATGCCGGCTATCTGCTGCGGCAAGCCATCGGCAGGAAAGGCTTTGACGGGCTCGGCCCGCAACTGTCCGCCATTCGCCAGCAGCATGCGCTGCCCAATCCCGACGAAGGCGAGCTGAATGCGTGGGGTTATCGCCTGCTGCGCCAGCAGCGGACCAGCGATGCGCTGGCCGTGTTCAAACTGGCGGTACAGCTGTATCCGGACAGCGCCAACGGCCACGACAGCCTGGCCGAAGCGGGCGAAGCGGCGGGCGACCAGGCGCTGGCCATCAGCCACTACCGCCGTTCGGTCGAACTCGATGCTGACAACGGACATGCGATCGAACGGCTCAAGCAGCTCGAAAAAAACGAAAAAAGCCCGGCCTCACCGCAAATACGGTGAGGCCGGGCTTTTCGTGAACGACAGAACGATTATTTCTCGGCGAATGCGCGCTCGACCACGAAGTCGCCAGGCGTGGAGGTATTGCCTTCCTTGAAGCCGCGCTCTTCCAGCATGTCTTTCAGGTCGCGCAGCATGTCGGAGCTGCCGCAGATCATCACGCGGTCGACGGCAGGGTCCAGCGCAGGCACGCCCAGGTCTTCGAACAGCTTGCCCGTTTCGATCAGCGAGGTGATGCGGCCCATGTTGCGGAAGTCTTCGCGCGTGACGGTCGGGTAGTAGCGCAGCTTGTCGGTGACCATTTCGCCCAGGAACTCGTGGTTCGGCAGGTGCTCGACCAGCAGGTCGTGGTAGGCCAGCTCGTCGACCTGGCGCACGCCGTGCACCAGGATCAGCTGGTCGAAGCGCTCGTAGATGTCCGGATCGCGCACGATGCTGAGGAACGGCGCCAGGCCGGTACCGGTCGACAGCATGTACAGGCGCTTGCCTGGCAGCAGGTAGTCCGATACCAGCGTGCCGGTCGGTTTGCGGCCAACGATCACCGTGTCGCCCACCTGCAGGTGCTGCAGGCGCGAGGTCAATGGACCGCCCGGAACCTTGATGCTGAAAAACTCCAGATGTTCTTCGTAATTGGCGCTGGCGATACTGTAGGCGCGCAGCAGCGGCTTGCCGTCGACGCGCAGGCCGATCATCGTGAAATGGCCATTCGAGAAACGCAACGAAGGATCGCGCGTGGTGGTAAAGGAGAACAGGGTATCCGTCCAGTGGTGCACGCTTAAGACGCGCTCTTCATTCATCGAACTCATAGTATTTGTTTGCTGGTCAAAAAAATGGTTAGGTGCTGGCAAATGCTGGCAAAAAAAAGTGACATCCTGCGTCGGTCAATGCCTATTGTAACGGCCTCCACGCGAAATTGTTACCGTCTATCGCCGCCAGGGCCGCCGCACACGGTGCCGACATTATAGTGCCGATGACAAGTTGCGGCTGTAAAAGCACGAAAATGAGGGGAGGGACGGGGCGAAAATCTTGATCTGAGGCAGCTTTTGCGCCTATCCTTGCGCGCCGTGTTCGCGCGCGTGCAGCGCCAGGTAGGCTTGCAGCTCGTCGCCGGCGATGCCCAGCGCGGCCAGCACCGCGGCGGCAAACGTGACGGGCGCGGTGCCGGGCGCCGTGATCACGCCCCGGTCGGCCACCGCATGCGGCACGTCCTGGTACAGGGCCGCGCCCGCATAGCCGGCCAGGGTAGCCAGGTTATCGGCAGAATTGGAGGTGTGGCGCACATGGTCCAGCACGCCAGCTTGCGCCAGTACGCGCGTGCCGTCACAGATGCCGGCCAGCACGATGCCACGCTGCTGCGCGGCGGCCAGCAGGGCGCCGATATCGGGCGCTCCCGCGCTTTGCCAGGCCGGACCGCCGCAGACCAGCAGCACGTCCAGACCGTCGAGTTCGATTTCGTCGATGGCCAGCTGCGGTGTCACTAGCAGGCCGCCCGCCGACAGCAGAGGCTTGCCTTGCGGCGCGGCATAGCGCACGTCGAAGCCGAAATAATAGCGGGCCGATGCATTGAAAAGGGCGGTTTCCCAATCGGCGAAATTGTCGGTCAGGACGGTGATGGCGCGCGGCATAAGAATCTCCTTGAAAATAGTTGGATGACTACAGGATGACGACTGTACGACACGCGCCTGTCAGTTTCTGTCAGCAGCAATCAGCTGTCAAACGCCTCGACTTCCTTGCGCTTGCCCAGCATAAACGCGTCGGCCACATGGCGCAGCGGCGACAGGTCGACGTCGGACTGGCCGTTTTTCACCAGGCTGGCGAAATGGCGGTACAGCGACGGGTATTCGCCTTCTTCCGGCAGTTCCTGGGCGACACCGTCTATCCACAGTTTCGCGCCGCCATCGGCCATGCGCAGTTCGCCGGCACCGGTGGCCACATTGATTTCCCAGCTCTGCTTGCCGGTCTGGCGCCAGTCGAATGCCGCGTGCACGGCCAGGCCGGTGGCGTCCGTAAAGCGCAGGTCGGCCGCGATCGGCGCGTCGCGGTTGGCCGGAAACTCCAGCACGCCCGACTTGAGAAACATGGCGTTGGGCAAAATTTCCGTGACAATCGACAGCGCGTTGATGCCCGGATCGAATACGCCCAGGCCGCCCGCTTCCCAGATCCATTCCTGGCCCGGATGCCAGTGGCGCACGTCTTCCTTCCAGATCACTTCGACCTTGCTCGGTGCATGTTTGGCCAGGAAGGACTTCATCACCTGCACGGCCGGCGCATGGCGCGAATGCCAGCTGGCGAACAGGGTCACGCCCTTGGCTTGCGCCAGTTTTTCCAGGTCGGCCACTTCGGACAAGGTCGCGCCCGGCGGTTTCTCCATAAACACGTGCTTGCCGGCCGTCAGGGCGGCGTGCGCCGCTTGGTAGCGATGCTGCGGCGGCATGCACAAGGCCACGGCTTCGATCTCCGGCTGCCTGGCCAGCATCTCGTCGATCGACGTAAAGCCCGGCAGGCCGTCTATGCTGGCGTTGCGGCTGGCCGAGGCCAGCAAGTGAAAGTCGCCGTTGGCGGCGATGGCAGGCAAGTGCTGGTCGGTGGCAATCTTGCCCACGCCAACGATACCCAATTTAATAGCTGTCATTGATGCTCTTTTCGATAAACGTTGTGGATCATATGCGAATGGCAATCTTACCAGCGCTGATGCACAAATGGGGCGATGCGATGCTGGTAAATGTCGCGCAGCGCCTCCATGGTGTCTGCAGGCAGGGCAGGCAAGGCGCTGGCGGCGCTGTTGGCGGCGGCCTGCTGCGCATTGCGGGCGCCGGGAATCACGGTGCTGACCGACTCTTCCATCAAAATCCAGCGCAGCGCGAACTGCGCCATGGTGATACCGCCCGGCACCAGGCGGCGGATGTCTTCCACCACCTCCAGCGCCACCTCGTATGGCACGCCCGAGAACGTTTCGCCCTTGTCGAACGCTTCGCCGTTGCGGTTGAAGGCGCGGTGATCATCGGCGGCAAACGCCGTATTGACGTTCATCTTGCCGGTCAATACGCCCGAGGCCAGCGGCACGCGCACGATCACGCCAATCTCGCGCTTTTTCGCCTCCGCAAAAAATAGCTGGTTCGGTCGCTGGCGGAAAATATTGTAGATGATCTGGATCGACGCCACATTCGGGTATTCGATGGCTTTCAGCGCTTCCTCGACCTTTTCCACCGAGACGCCATAGTGGCGGATCTTGCCGGCGCTGACCATGCGGTCCATGATGTCAAACACTTCCGGACGGTAATACACGTCCGGCGGCGGGCAGTGCAGCTGCACCAGGTCCAGGCAGTCGGTGTCCAGGTTGACCAGCGAGCGCTCGACGAACGCCACCAGGTTTTCCTCGGTGTAGCCATCGGCCACGTGCGGACTCAGGCGGCGACCGGCCTTGGTCGCCACATACGGACGTGCGCCGCCGCGTTCCTTGAGCACTTCGGCGATGAAGCGCTCGGAGCGGCCGTCGCCATATACGTCGGCCGTGTCGATAAAATTGGTGCCCGCGTCCAGCGACGCGTGCAGCGCTGCCTTGGCGTCCTCGCTGGAGACATCGCCCCAGGCGCCGCCGATGGCCCAGGCGCCAAAGCCGATTTCGGAAACGTTGTGGCCGGTGCGGCCGAATGGTCGTAGTTTCATTTTTTTATCTTTCTATTTACGGCATTAACTGGCCGCCATTGACTTCAATAATTTGCCCGGTGATATAGCCGGACAGCGCTTCCGAAGCGAGGAATAGAAACGCACCCACGCATTCCTGCGGCAATCCCGCGCGGCCCATGGGAATGGTGGCGCTTTGCGCGGCCATCATGGCGTCGGGCGTGTCGCGCACGTGGAACGGCGTCAAAATCAGCCCTGGCGCCACCGCATTGACGCGGATCTTGTCGGCCACGAATTCCTTGGCCTGGCCGCGCGTCAGGCTGCTGACAAAGCTCTTGGCCGCCGCATACAGCACGGCGCCGTTGCCGCCGCCATTCCTGGCCGCAATCGAGGTGGTGTTGATGATAAAGCCGCCGCCGGCCGCCTTCAGGTGCGGATGGGCGGCAATGCTGGCCTGCCAGACCGATTTGGCGTTCAGGTCCAGCACCTCGTCGAAATGCGCGTCGGTCGCCTGTATCGTGGGGATGCGGCCCAGCATGCTGCCGGCGTTATTGATCAGGCCGTCCAGCCCGCCCAGCAGGCGCGCTGCCTCGTTTACCACGCGCGCCGTTTCGCCGGGGGCCGCCAGGTCGCCCTGCAGCAGCGTGATATGGCCGGGATACTGCGCGCGCAGCTGCTCGGCAGGCTCATGGCTGGCGTTATAGTGCAGCACCACATGCGCGCCTTGCGCGGCAAAGCCCAGCACGACGGCAGCGCCGATGCCGGTCGAGCCGCCCGTGATCAGGATGCGCTTGCCGGCCAGGTCGCCCAGCGTCAGGTGTGTAGCGAGTGTCATCGGTTCTCCAGTGTGGGGGGTATTTTTATAGGCAAGATCGTACTGTGGATGAAGCGGGACATGATAAGATTTGGCGTGATTCAGATTCATTGAAACAGTGAGTGAAATTCATCCATGTCCGTCTTTGACCGTATCGAACTGGCCGACCTGCGGGTTTTCCTGACCATTATGCGCACGCGCAGCTTCAAGGCCGCTGCCATCCAGCTCGGTCTGACGCCATCGGCGGCCAGCCACGCCATGCGCCGGCTGGAAGAGCGGCTGGGCGCTAAATTGCTGAATCGTACCAGCCGCGCGGTGGCGCCGACCGACACGGGCCTGGCGCTGGCGGCGCGCCTGGAAGAGGGCTTCGACACCATCGGACATGCGCTGGCCGATATCGACGCGCCGGGCGCCGGCCGCTTTGGCGAGCTGCGCATCAATGTGTTTGCCGACGCGGCGCACCTGATGATCGCGCCGGCGCTGCCCGAGTTCGCGCGGCGCTGCCCGGACGTGAAGCTGACGGTGGTGGTGGAAGACCGGCCCATCGATATCGTGGCCGAAGGCTATGACGCAGGCATCCGCTATGGCGACTACGTGCCGGAAGACATGATCGCCGTGGCGCTGTCCGGTCCGCAGCGCTGGGTGGTGGCAGGCTCGCCGGACTACTTGGCGCGCCGGGGCGAACCGCTGCGGCTGGACGACCTGGCCAGCCACAGCTGTCTGCAGCTGCTGCTGGGAGATAATTCCAGCTACCGCTGGGAGCTCAACAGCAGTGAAGCGGGGCAGGCCCCGGTCAAGCGCGGCATCCGCGTGCCCGGCCTGATCACCATCAACAACACGGCCGCCACGATTGCCGCCGCCAAGGCGGGCGTGGGCCTGGCCTATTTGCTGGAAAGCCGCATCGCCGCCGAGATTGCCGAAGGCAGCCTGCGCGTGGTGCTGGGCGCACACGCAGCCGATGGCGAACCGTTCCATATGTATTACAGTAGCCGTCGTCACAAGCATCCGGCGCTGCGCACGCTGGTCGATATTATCCGCGGACAGCAAATGCTGGCCCCGCTGCAATCACCATAGGTTACGCCCACATGAAAAATCCTGATGTCGTTCATCCTTTTCAAGTCACGCTCACCGATACCGGCTTCGGCACGCTGACCACGCTGGTGGCCGAAGCAGGCGTCTCAGCCAAGCAAAGCATCTGTTCGGACGGCAATAGCCTGCTGACCAGCTATGTCTACGACGCCAATGGCAGCTACAAACTGGTGTACACGGTGGTCGGCTCCGATGGCGCCAGCGTCAGCTATGCGGAGGACGACGGCATCCTGCCGACGCTGTTTCTCGGCCCGCAGCGGCAAGCTTATGTTTCGATCGTGCCGTACCACCCGGACAAGGAACTGGAAATCAGCATCCCCGTGTTTCAGCGCGACGCTGTGGAGCTGCCCAAGGCAGGCCGGCCGTTCGTTGGCGACTTTATCGGCGCCACCGCAACGGCGGCGATCTTCCACGAGGCCGACTGGTCCGAGAAAAAGCCGGACAAGCTGCTGGCAATCGAGTTTGCCGATGGCCGCATCAAGAAAAAGCACAACAGCAAATTGCCCTTGCCCGGCAATAACAGGATTGCGGTTGGCGCCAACGGTATCCACTTGCTGGCCCAGCACGAGCAGGGCTGGCTGCACCGGCAGGTGGATGAGCAGGGTAATGTCATGCGCGAGCGGATCGTGCTGTCGAAACCGATCTATTGCCTGCAAATCCTCAGCCTGTCCTTCGAGCAAACCTCGTATCTGCTGGCCCAGCAGGACGGCAAGATCATTGTCGTGACCATCGGGCCGGACGGCAGCAGCGCGGTGGTGGAACTGGCGGACTTTGCCGACGAGTTCTACAACACCTGGCTGCCGGTCGATATCGGCGGCGGTACCCTGGTAACGCGTTTCAATGACGAGTTCGGCAATGGCTGGCTGACCACCAGGGAAGACAGGTTGCTGGAACTGTTCTACAGCAAGGGCGAAACCGGTTACAAGAATCTGCTGACCGGCGACGTGATTGCGATGCCGCAGGCGGACCTGGTCCTGTCGAGCGTCAACAAGACAGGCGAGCAGGGCTACGCCCTGGTGTTCTATCCTTCGTCGCAGGATGATGCGCAGAACAAGACCCTGTTGGTGCTGAACCGTACGCTGTGATTGCCGCGCTGGCCATTATTTTTTAACCGGATCTGCAGGCATATGCCGGTGTGACGGCCAATATCGTTGACGCGGATTCTGTCGGGTTACGCGCAAGCGCTAACCCGACCTACGGATACAGACCCGTAGCCAGTGTGACCGCCAATATCGCTGATGCAACGTAGGTCGGATCAGGCGCAAAGCGCCGTAATCCGACACTATTGTTGACGCGTTTGATGTCGGGTTACGCGCAAGCGCTAATCCGACCTACGGAGGCGGCCGTTTCCTCGTTATAATACTGCCATGCTGAAACGGACGAAACGCACACTGCTGCACACATGGCTGGCCATCCTGGCCGTGCTGTTTGCCGCCGTCGCGCCGTCGATTTCGCATGCCTTGGCGGCGCCTGCCGTCTCGGTGCCGTCGGCCTTGCTCATGCAGATCTGTACCGTCGATGGCGTGATGGAGATGGCGGCCAGCGATACGGATATGAAAAAGTCCGGCATGGATCCCGTCGTCCATGCTTTTGAACATTGCCCGTACTGCAGCACCCATGCGGGTTCGTTTGCCTTGCTGCCGGGCGCTGCGATGAATTTTGCCGTCAGCGGCGGCCACGAAGTCTTTCCTCCTCTGTATTACCGCGCACCGGCGCCGCTGTTTCTGTGGTCGTCCGGAAATCCGCGCGCACCGCCCGTACTGGCTTAAGACCCATTCCTTGCTTGCCGGCCCTGCGCGCGTCTGTTGATGCGTGCTGCGGCAAGCCGTCGAACTTTCTTTTGCCAGACCTATATGAACATCACACTTTCCGGACCCTGCGCGCTTGCGCTGGCCATGCTTCCATGCGCCGCTTTTGCCTCTGAAGAACCGGCCTTGCCATCGGTCGTCGTCACCGCCGGCAAAACTTCCACCCTGAAAGCACCGGCCTCGACCGGCTCCGGCCTGGAACTGACGCCCATGCAGACCCCCGCCAGCATCGAGCTGATCTCGCGCGCCACCTTGGAAGAGCGGGGCGATACCAGCCTGGTCGACGCCATCACGCGCGCGGCGGGGATCGGCAATATGGCGCATCCGGGCAACGGCGGCAGTTCGCTGTCGGCGCGCGGCTTTACTGACACCACCTCCGTGATGCGGCTGTACGATGGTGTACGTCAATATGGCGGCGTGGGACTGACGTTTCCGTTCGATACCTGGTCGGTCGAGCGCATCGAAGTACTGCGCGGGCCGGCATCCGTTATCTACGGCGATGGCGCCATCGGCGGCGTGGTCAATGTCATCCCCAAAAAACCCACGCCGGGCGCGATCCGCAATGAACTGCAGGCCAGTGTCGGCAGCGACAATACGCAGCGCCTCGGCTTGGGCAGCGGCGGCGCCATCGATGAGCGGTGGTCGTACCGGCTGGACGCCAGCGGCAACCGCTCGGACGGCTGGGTCGACATCGGCCAATCGCGCGACCTGTCGTTTTCCGGCGCGCTGCAGTGGGATGCAGCGCCAGGCTTGCGTATGAGCCTGCGCCACGCGCAGGGTTTGCAGCATCCGGTGCGCTATTTCGGTACGCCGCTCGTCGATGGCCGCCTGCTGCCGGCCCTGCGCGAGAAAAACTACAATGTTGCCGACAGCACCATCCGCTACGACGACCGCTGGAGCGAACTCGGTGTCGAATGGACGCCTGAGGCCGGCGCCACCGTGCGCGCCCGGCTGTACCATATCGACAGCCAGCGCCATTACCGCAATGCGGAGCGCTATCTTTATAATCCGGGCACCGGCCTGGTCGACCGCTCGGACGATACGGAAATCCTGCACCACCAGCGGCAGACGGGCGCGACCGTCACCGGGACCCATGCGGGCAGCGTGCTGGGCCTCAACAACCAGGTTTCGCTGGGCGCAGACTTCAGCCGCAGCAGCTTCCAGCACACCAACAATGGTTATGCGGGCCAGCCCGATCCTGCCTCCGTCAACCCGTTCGATCCCGTCCCCGGCCAGTTTGTCAGCGAGCAGCCGACCGTGCCGCGCTACCGCAATGGCGCCAGGCAATATGCGGTCTTTGCCGAGAACCGGCTGGAAGTCACACCGGCCTGGTCCGTGCTGGCCGGCGCCCGCTACGATCATGCGGTAGTGGACCGCCGCAACCTGGTCAGCGGGCTGGCCGAGTTCGAGCAGTCCTATGCCAATACGGGATGGCGGCTGGGCACGGTATTCGATGTGTCCAATGACCTGGCCCTGTATGCGCAATTTGCGAAGGCGGCCGACCCGGTCGGCGGCCTGCTGATGCTGTCGGCCGCCAACAGCAAGTTCGACCTGTCCACCGGCCGGCAGCTGGAAATAGGATTGAAACAGGCCTTCTGGCGCCAGCGCGGCGAGTGGACGCTGGCCGCCTATGGCATCCGCAAGAACAACCTGCTGGCGCGCGACCCCGTCAATCCGCAGCTGCGGGTGCAGGTGGGGCAGCGCTCGTCGAAAGGCATCGAAACCACGCTGGGCCTGGCACTGGCCAGGGGCGTGCGGCTCGATGCCAACGCCAGCGTGCTGCGCGCCCGCTATGACGACTTTATCGAGGCTGAATCGGGCGTGGCCGTCTCGCGTGCCGGCAAGGTGCCGCCCGATGTGGCGCAAAAACTGGCAAATGCCTGGCTGAGCTGGAACTTCCTGCCGGACTGGACCGCCAGCGGCGGCGCGCGCCTGGTGGGACGCCGCTATGCCGACAATGCCAACCGCATCGCCATGCCGGGCTACGGCACGCTGGACCTGGCGCTGCGCTGGAAGGCAACGCATGAGACCACCGTATCGCTGCGCGCGACAAATATGCTCGACAAACAGTATGTCACGACGGCGTATTACACCGCCAGCCAGTGGTTCGTCGGTCCTGGCCGCGGCGTGGAAGCCACCGTCCACACCCGTTTCTGATGCGCGCCATGCTATCGACGCTGGGTAGCCGGTCCCGGCGCCTGTGCTACCAGTTGCACCGCTGGACGGGCATTGCCGCCTGCCTGCTGATGCTGCTGTGGTTTGCCAGCGGCATGGTGATGCTGTTTGTCGGCTATCCCAAGCTGACGCCATGGGAGCGGCTGGCCAATATGCCGGCGCTGCAGCCTGCCACCTGCTGTATCGGCCCGGCCCCGCTGATGCGGGCCGATACCGGCGCCATCACGCTCACTACGGTGGCGGGCGCGCCGGTGTACCGGCTGCGCGATGGACATGGACGATGGCGGCTGTTCGATGCGCGCAGCGGCAAGGCGGTCGACGCCACCAGTACCGCCCTGGCGCTGGCCTCGGCGCGCGCCTTTGTGCCGGGCGCGTCCGCGCAGTACCTGGGCCTGGTCGAGGAGGATCGCTGGACCCACTCGCGCGCGCTCGATGCCCACCGGCCCCTGCACCAGGTGCAGCTGGACGATGCGGCGCAGACCATGCTGTATCTGTCTTCCGGCTCCGGCGAGGTGGTGCTCTATGCGCCGCGCAGCGAGCGGCTGTGGAATGTCGTCGGCGCCTGGCTGCACTGGATCTATCCGTTGCGCAATCATTCGACGGATCCGCTCTGGAGCTGGATCGTCATCATCGCCTCGGCGGTGGCGACGCTGACGGCGCTGACCGGCACGCTGGCCGGCATCTGGCGCTGGCGGTTCACCGGCCGCTACAAGTCGGGCGCCCGCACGCCGTACCGGGAGCGGTGGATGCGCTGGCATCATCTGCTCGGCCTCGTCTTTGCGGCCATCGTCTGCACTTGGATCTTCAGCGGGCTGATGTCGATGAATCCGCTGCGCATATTCGATGCACAAGGGCGGAAGCCTGACCTGGCGGCCTGGCGCGGCGGCAATCCGGGCCGGCTGCGGCTGGCGTTGGAACCTGCGCAGGCCTTGCGCCTGTTGCAGGCACGGGGTTTCCGGGCCGTCGAGCTGGAATGGCGCGTGCTGGCCGGCCAGCCATTCCTGCTGGCGCGCGACGTGGCCGGCCACACCCGGCTGGTCGTCATGGAAAATGGCACGCTGACAGTGCGGGAGCACTTTGCGCAAGCCACCGTGCTGCAGGCGGCAAGCCGGCTGATGCCGGGCGTGGCGGCACAAGGCGGATGGCTGCATGACTGGGACGCCTATTATTATGCGCGTGCGCCGGAAGCGATGATGGGTGCGCTGGAGCGGCGCCTGCCCGTGCTGCAGCTGCGCTTTGCTGATCGGCAAGAAAACTGGGTCTATCTCGACCCGGCCACGGGCGAGGTGGCCTTGAGCGTGGACCGGCGCCAGCGCCTGGGCCGCTGGCTGTTCAGCTTTCTGCACAGCTGGGACGTGGCACCGCTGCTGCGGGCCGGGCCATGGCGTGCAGCGCTGCTGATCTTGCTGAGCCTGGGTGGCGCGGTACTGAGCGGCACCGGCGTGGTGATCGGCTGGCGGCGGCTGCGCGCCAACCGGCGGGCCGCCAGCCGTGCCGGAAAAGCGGGCAGTAGCCGGTATAATTGACCGCAATCGACTTATCTTCCACGCTGGGACTCCATGACTGCCGCTCCACCTGTTTTACCATCGACATTTCTGCAAGGGGCAGGCAAAGTCGGCGACATTATCCTGGCAAAGGACTGGGCAGCCAGCACGCTGGGGCCGCTTGCTGGCTGGACCTCGACGATGCGCGGCGTGGTGGCCATGCTGGTTCGCTCGCCGATCGCCATGGTCACCATGTGGGGCGAACAGGGCACGCTGATCTATAACGAAGCCTATTCGGGCTTTGCCGGCGCGCGCCATCCGGAAATCATGGGCATGACCGCCACCGAGGCGTTTCCGGAAATTGCCGAGTTCAACCGCGAGATCATCCCCGTCGTGCTCGGTGGAAAACCGCTCAGCTTCAAGGACCAGGAGCTGACGTGGATGCGCGACGGCAAGTTGCAGCGCTACTGGCTCAATCTCGACTATTCGCCCATCTATGACGAGCGTGATCAGGCGGTTGGGATTATCTGCGTGGTGGTCGACACCACCGACAAGGTGCTGGCCGAGCGCAAGATCAAGGGCGAGCATGGCCGCCTGGCGCAGATGTTCGAGCAGTCGCCGGGCTTCATGGTACTGCTGCTGGGGCCGCAGCATGTGATTACCCAGGCCAATCCTGCTTATCTGGAACTGATCGGCTACCGCGACGTGATCGGCCGGCCGGTGGCCGAGGCCGTGCCCGAGACGATCGAGCAGGGCTTTGTCGGCCTGCTCGACGCCCTGTATGCCAGCGGCGAAACCTACCGGGGCTCGGCGGTACCGTTCAGCGTGGCCGCCACCGACAGCACCGCCGCCCATGAAAGCTATCTCGATTTCGTGTATCACCCGCTCAAGGATGAAGATGGCGCGACCTTCGGCATTTTCGTGCAGGGTGCGGACGTGACCCAGCGCGTGCTGGCCGAAAAAGCCTGGCGCGAAGGCGAGTCGCGCTTTCGCGTATGGGCGCAGGCAATGCCGAACCAGGTCTGGTCGGCCGATGCCGCCGGCAAGCTGGACTGGTTCAACGAACAGATCCATGCCTACAGCGGCGCCGGAGCGAGCGAGCTGGGCGGCGACGGCTGGCCGTCCATCGTGCATCCGGACGACGTGGTGCACGCGATTACGCGCTGGCGCGATTCGGTCGACAGCGGCCAGACCTACGAGGCTGAATACCGCATCCGGCGCCACGACGGCCAGTACCGCTGGCACCTGATCCGCGCCTTGCCTATCCTGGACGAAGCTGGCGAAGTCAGCAGCTGGATCGGCACCAATACCGATATCGAAGACCAGAAGCTCAATACCTTCAAGCTCGAGTATCTGAATGCCACCCTGGCAGAGCAGGTCAGCATGCGCACGGCCGAACGCGACCGCATGTGGCGGCTGTCGAACGAAATCATGCTGGTGGGCGATTTCCATGCCACCCTGGTGTCCGTCAACCCGGCCTTCGTGGCCGTGCTGGGCTGGGCCAAGGCCGAGGTACTGGGCAGCAGTTTCATGGAGCTCGTGCATCCCGATGACCGCGAAGCTACGCTGGAGCAGGTGAGTTTGCTGGCCGGCGGGGCGCGCACGATCCAGTTTGAAAACCGCTACCGGCGCAAGGATGGCGGCTACAGCCTGCTGTCGTGGAGCGCCGTGCCTGATGCGCAGTATATCCACGCGGTGGCGCGCGACGTGACGGCCGAGCGCGCCAATGCGCTGGCGATGCAGCAGACGGAAAAGGCGCTGGAGCAGTCGCAGAAAATGGACGCCATCGGCAAGCTGACGGGTGGCGTGGCGCACGACTTCAACAACCTGCTGCAAGTGATCTCCGGCAACCTGCAGATGCTGGCCACGGTGCCGTTTGCCCATCCGCGCGCGGCGCAATGGGTGGAAAATGCGATCGGCGGCGTGAACCGGGGCGCCAAGCTGGCCAGTTCCCTGCTGGCGTTCGGCCGGCGCCAGGCCCTCGAGCCGCGCGTGCTGAAAATCGGCAAGCTGATCATGGGCATGGAAGACATGCTGCGCCACGCGCTGGGCGAGCCGATCGATATCGAAACCATTGTCTCGGGCGGACTGTGGAATACCCTGGTCGACCCGACCCAGGTGGAAACGGCCCTGCTGAATCTGGCCATCAACGCGCGCGATGCGATGGACGGGCCGGGCCGGCTGACCATCGAGGTGGGCAATGCCTACCTCGACGAGCCGTACTGCCGCAACCATGCCGAGGTCACGCCGGGCCAGTATGTGATCCTGTCCGTCACCGACACCGGCTGCGGCATGACGCCGGACGTGCTGGCGCACGCATTCGACCCGTTTTTCTCGACCAAGCCGGAAGGCAAGGGCACCGGCCTGGGCCTGTCGATGGTGTATGGCTTCGTCAAGCAGTCGGGCGGCCATATCAAGATCTACAGCGAAGTGGGGCAAGGCACCACGGTGCGCGTCTACCTGCCGCGCTCGATGGATGAAGAAGCGCGCCAGGAAACGGTATTGCTGGCCGAGGCGGCGGGCGGCTCGGAAACCATCCTGGTGGCCGAGGATGACGAAGAAGTGCGCACCATCGTGGTGGAAATGTTGAATGGCCTCGGTTATCGCGTGCTCAAAGCCAACGATGCGGCGGCGGCCCTGTCGATCCTGGAAAGCGGCATCGCGGTCGACCTGCTGTTTACCGACGTGGTGATGCCCGGTCCGCTGCGCAGCGCCGACCTGGCGCGCAAGGCGGCCGAGCTGCTGCCCAACCTGGCCGTGCTGTTTACCTCGGGCTATACGGAAAACTCGATCGTGCATGGCGGCCGGCTCGATCCTGGCGTGGAACTGCTGGGCAAGCCTTACTCGCGCGACAGCCTGGCGCGCAAGATCCGCCAGGTGCTGGCCAGCCGCAAGCCGGCCGTGGCGGCAGCGCCTGCCGCCGCCGTCACTGCTGCGGCAAGCGCGCCATCGGCTCCGGCCACGCGCAAGATCCTGCTGGTCGAGGACGAAGACGCCGTGCGCAATATCACGCTCGACATGCTGCAGTTGCTGGGCCACGAGGTGCAGGCCACGGTCGATGGCATCGAGGCGCTCGCTGCGCTGCAGGCGGCCAGTTTCGATATCCTGATCACCGACCTGGGCTTGCCGGGCGTATCCGGCGTGGCCGTGGCCGAGGCGGCCCGCCGCCTGCATCCGGCCATCCATATCGTGATTGCCAGCGGCCAGGCGAAAATCGATAACGCACCGGCCGACGCCGTGCTGCTCAAACCTTACAACTTTGCCAGCCTGCAGGCGGTACTGCCATGAACCTGAACCTTGTCAGCAATACACCGTGGACCGGCTGGTTCAACCGCGACCTGATCGAAAACATGCCGGTAGGCGTATATGTCTGCGACCACGAAGGGGTGCTGGTCGCCTACAACAAAAAAGCGGCCACGATCTGGGGCCGCGAGCCGGTGCTGGGCGACTCGCAGCAGCGCTTCTGCGGCGCACACCGCCTGCACCTGTCCGACGGCACCTACGTGCCGCACCACCTCACGCCGCTGGCGCAGGTGCTGGAAACGCAGCAGCCGTATGCGTTCGAGGCGATGGTGGGGCGCCCGGACGGCACGCTGCGCAACGTGGCCGCCAATGTGGCGCCGCTGTTCGATGACCAGGGCAAGTTTGTCGGCTTCGTCAACTGCGTGCTCGATATTACCGACAGCAAGCGCACCACCGAACATCGCGACCGCATGTGGAATCTGTCATTGGACCTGATGGCCACCCTGTCGCTCGACGGCGGCATGCAGGCCGTCAATCCGGCCTGGACCGCCACGCTGGGCTGGCCGCGCGAGACATTGTTGGGCGCCGATATTGCACCGCTGATCCATCCGCAGGACAGCATGCTGTTCGCCGAAAAACTGCGCGCCGTCGCCCTGCTGCACAAGGTAGCCACGTTCGAAGCGCGGCTGCTGGGCAAGGATGGGCAAGCGTGCTGGGCCTCGTGGAACCTGGTGTCCGACGGCGCCGCCATTCACGTGGTGGCGCGCGATATCAGCGTGCAGAAAGAACAGGAAATCGCGCTGCAGCAGGCCGAGGAGGCGCTGCGCCAGTCGCAGAAGATGGAAGCGATCGGCCTGCTGACGGGTGGCGTGGCGCACGACTTCAACAATTACCTGACGGTGATACGTGGCTCGGCCGACATATTGAAACTGCCGAACCTGCCGGCCGAACGGCGCGAGCGCTTTATTGCCGCCATTTCCGACACGGCCGACCGCGCTGCCAGGCTGACGGCGCAGTTGCTGGCGTTTGCGCGCCGGCAAGCCTTGAAGCCGGAAACGTTCGACGTTTGCGCCGCCATCACCGGCATCCGCGACATGATCGGCACCCTGGTCGGCTCGCGCATCGAGGTCGAACTGGTCCTGCCAGGACACCCCTGTTTCGTGCACGCCGATCCGGGCCAGCTCGATACCGTGATCGTCAACATGATCGTCAACGCGCGCGACGCCATCGTTGAGAGCGGGCGCATTACCATTACCGTCAGCGAGCAAAGCGCGGTACCGCAAGTGCGCACCCATGCGGGCAGGCAGGGCAGTTTCGTGGCGATTGCGATCACCGACACGGGCAGCGGAATCGGGCAGGACCATCTCGACCGTATCTTCGAGCCGTTCTTTACCACCAAGCCGACGGGCGAGGGCACGGGCCTGGGCCTGTCGCAGGTGTTCGGCTTTGCCAAGCAGTCGGGCGGCGAGATCGCGGTCGACAGCACGCCGGGCGTGGGAACCACGTTTACCCTGTTTCTCGACAGTTGTATGGAAGACTGCAGCAACAAACCAGTGGCGCTGCTGCCGACGCCCATGCCCGCCGGGCATGCTACCCGCATCCTGGTGGTGGAAGACAACCCCGAAGTGGGCGCCTTCGCGCAGGAAATGCTCAGTGAACTCGGCTATGTCATCACGCTGGTGGCCGGCGGCCAGGCGGCGCTGGCCATCCTGGCCTCGGGGCAGGTGGTCGACGTGGTGTTTTCCGATATCGAAATGCCGGGCATGGACGGCTTGCAACTGGCCCGCCATATCCGGCAAGCCCGGCCAGCGTTGCCGATCCTGCTGACGACAGGCTATACCAACAGCGCATTCGGCCAGGGCATGCAGGGCTACGAAGTGCTGCAGAAGCCATATTCGATCGAACAGCTGGCGACGGCGATGCAGCGCTTGGCGGCGCTGGCCAGCGTGGCAAAATAGCGGTGCGCAGCCGAGGAAAGTGCCCAGCCTTTTCGCTTCTTGGGAATAAGCATTGCACGACGCAAAGCTCATGAATAGCCAGGCTGTTTCTGCCGATCGCATGCGCCGCTGCAAGCGCAAGGCTTAGTTATCGGCAAATTGCGCGCAAGCATATGCAGTATGGTTCGTTCAGTTTTGCGCTGCCGCCCTTTATATTGCCCGGACACAATAACGAAAGGTTAATATGTCAGGGAGTAACAAGGGTATCAATAATAAGGCGTTGGTGAAACGCCGGTTGCAGCGCACTACCTTGAGCTGCGCGATTGCCGCCACATTCGCCGGCGCCACGATGCAGGCACAGGCGCAGCAGGCGGCCGAATCGGCGCAAGCGGCGCCATCGCCGCAGGTGGTGGTCACCGGCACGCGTGTGTCGAACCGCTCGGTGCTGGACACGGCCTCGGCGGTCGACGTGGTGTCGGCCGAAACGCTGAACAACGTGGGCGTGACGGAACTGAGCCAGTCGCTGGCCAATGCGCTGCCGGCGCTGAACTTCCCGCGCCCGGGCCTGGTCGACGCCACCGACTCGGTGCGTCCCGTGACCCTGCGCGGCCTGTCGCCGGACCAGGTGCTGGTCCTGGTCAACTCCAAGCGCCGCCATTCGTCGTCGCTGGTCAATGTCAACGGTTCGGTGGGGCGCGGTTCGGCCTCGGCCGACCTGAACACGATTCCGTCTAGCATTATCAACAGCGTGGAAGTGCTGCGCGACGGCGCTGCCGCCCAGTACGGTTCCGATGCGATTGCCGGCGTGATGAACTTTCGCCTGCGCGAAAACAGCAGCGGCGGCTCGCTGTTCATCAACGGCGGCCAGCGCAACACCACCTACGGCTTCAATCCCGGCACCTTGCCGGCCGGCCTGGGCCTGACGGCCCCCACGTCACGCAGCCGCACCGACGGCGAAGCGCTGACGGTGGGCGGCTGGAAAGGCTTCAGCCTGGGCGAAGACGGCTTCCTGACGGTGGCTGCGGAACTGAAAAAACAAAAACATTCGGAACGCAGCGGCTACGACACGCGCCAGTTCTACCAGAAAATCAACGGCGCCTTCGATCCGCGCGAACTGACCGTCAACCGCTACGACACCTGGTCGGGCGACCCGGAACTGAAACAGGCGACCCTGTTCGCGAATGCCGGCCAGACCCTGGCGTCCGGCCAGAAAATTTACGGCTGGGCCAGCTACCAGCGCCGCGAGACGGAATCGGCCGGCTTCTTCCGCCGCCCGCTGCAGGATGAAAACATTGTGTCCGTGTATCCGGACGGCTATCTGCCGATCATCGCCCCCACCGTCGACGATTATAGCGGCGCCATCGGCACCAGCTGGACGGGGCAGGGCTGGGACTACGACCTGTCGCTGACCTACGGGCGCAACAAGATGGCGTTCGAGGTGGACAACTCGATCAACCGGTCGATTGGCGCGGCCAGCAAGACCAGTTTCGACGCCGGCGGCTTTGCCTACCAGCAGGTGGCGGCCAACTTCTCGGCCGTGCGGCCGGTGCCCGTATCGTTCCTGCCGGCGCCGCTGAACGTGGCCGTGGGCGCCGAAGTGCGTCATGAAAACTACGAGCTGTTTGCCGGCGAACCCGATTCCTACCGCTATGGCGGCCAAGTATTGGCCAACGGCACGCCGGCGGCGGCCGGCGCCCAAGTCTTTCCCGGTTACACGCCCGATAATGCGATCGACCAGGGCCGCCATTCGACCGGCGCGTTTGTTGACCTGGAAACCAGGCTGGCGCCAAAACTGCTGGCCTCGTTCGCGGCGCGCGCCGAGCGCTATTCGGACTTCGGCAACAACGTCACCGGAAAGGCCGCCGCGCGCTACGACTTCACGCCGTCGTTCGCGCTGCGCGGCTCGCTGCAGAACGGTTTCCGCGCGCCATCGCCGCAGCAGCAGTTCTATACCTCCACCTCGATGACCTTCATCGATGGCGTGGCCTACAATATCGCCACCTTCCGCCCGGACGACGCAGCCGCCGTGGCGCTGGGCGCGAAACCGCTGGACGCCGAGAAATCGGTCAACTTCTCGCTCGGCGCCGTCTTGCGCTTTGGCGAGCTCAGCATCACGGCGGACGCCTATCGCATCAATATCGACAACCGCATCGTGCTGTCGGAAAACATGACCTCGGCCGCCGTGCGCAACTACCTGGCCAGCCAGGGCTTCACCGGCGTCGGCGGCGCGCGCTTTTTCATCAATGGCGTCGATACCAACACCAAGGGTCTCGATGTGGTCGTCAACTGGCCGTGGAAGTCGGCGGCTGCGGGCCGCTTCGACTTCACGCTGGCCGGCAATTACAACCAGACGGAGGTCACGCGCGTGCCGGTCACCACCGAACTGGCGGCGCTGAACCCCGCGCCCTCGCTGTTCGGCCGCTCGAACGTGATCGGCCTGGAAAAAGGCCAGCCGAAGAACAAGGTGACGGCGTCCGTCAACTGGAAACTGCAGGACTTCGGCGTGTCGGCCAGCGCCACGCGCTATGGCGAGACGATCTCGGCCGGCAGCACGGCCGCCACCGACTTCGTGGTCTCGCCGAAAACCATCGTCAACCTGGAGGGCCGCTATGCGCTCACCAAATCGACCCAGCTGGCGTTCGGTGCCGACAACCTGTTCGACATCTATCCAGATGCCGTGCCGGCCTCGCTGAACACCACCGGCGCCGTGCCGTTCGCCAACCGCGCACCGTTCGGGCGCGGCGGGCGGTTTGTATATGCGCGCGCCAGTTACAAGTTTTAATTTTTAATCCCAACTGCCGAAATGCCGGGGTCGGACCCTGAGGGTCCGACCCCGGTCTTCGCTCTTGGGTTGCTTTAATTCAAGGAATACCAATGTCACAAAAAGTTAACAAACTCCTGGCGCCACTGCTGCTGGCAATCTGCCTGCCCTGCCACGCCGCCCAACCGCTGGACACCTACCTCACCATTTCCACCGGCAGCCTGCCGATCGTCTTGTCCGTCCCGCATGGCGGCGAGGTGGCGCTCGACGGCGCCGCCGAGCGGGTCAACGGCACGAAAGTGCAGGATGACAGGGTCAACCAACTGGCGGCCGCCATCCAGCGCCAGCTGCAGGCGAAGACGGGCAAGGAGGCCTATCTGGTGGGGGCGAAAATCAGCCGCAAATATGTCGATTTCAACCGCCGCGCGGACGAGGCGTACGAGTCGCCCGACGCCGCGCGTGTCTACGAGGCCTATTACGGCGCCTTGCGCCGCGCCGTCAACCGCGTGCGCGCGCAGCCGGGCGCGCTGCTGGTCGACATCCACGGCCAGAGTTTCAAGCGCGACGTGGTGTTTCGCGGCACGGGTAGCGGCCTGACGGCGCGCAACGCCCGATTCTATGGCGAGCCGGATGGCCTGATCACGCGCCTGAACGTCGCCGGCCTGAATGTGCAGCCGGAGACGGCCGAGGCGAAAGAGCAGCACTTCAGCGGCGGCACCATCGTGCGCGTGTTCGGCTACCAGGCGCCGCAAGGGATCGACAGCGTGCAGCTGGAATTCGGCGCCAACCTGCGCACCACGCCGGAGCGCATCGAACAGACGGCCGCCATCGTGGCCGACGCGCTGATCCGCCATCTGCTGGCGGCCAACGAAAACTAGGCATCGCCGGGGCAGCGTGGGCAAAAATGCCCGGCTGCCTGTACCATTCTCTTTTCTTCAAGCATCAAGGAACACCGACATGATTTCTCGCCACTGCCGCGCGCCGTTCGCCGCCACCATCATGGCCCTGGCCATCTCGACCCTCTGTGCCTCGGCGCAGGCCGCCTCGCTGCCTGCCGTGGAAGCGAAAAACGGCATGGTCGTGTCGTCGCAGCACCTGGCCAGCCAGGTTGGCGTCGATATCCTCAAGCGCGGCGGCAATGCCGTCGATGCGGCCGTGGCGGTCGGCTATGCGCAGGCCGTGGTCAATGCCTGCTGCGGCAATATCGGCGGCGGCGGCTTCATGACCATCCATCTGGCCGACGGCAAGGACACCTTCATCAACTTCCGCGAAAAAGCCCCGGCCGCCGCCAGCGCCGACATGTACCTGGACGCCGACGGCAACTTGAAACCGGGCGCCAGCCTGCACGGCTATCTGGCTGTCGGCGTGCCCGGCACGGTGGCCGGTTTCGACTATGCCCAGCGCAAATACGGCAAGCTGACGCGCGCGCAGGTGCTGGCCCCGGCCATCAGGCTGGCGCGCGACGGTTATATATTGAACCGCGGCGACACCGACATTCTCGACACCACCGTCGCCTACTTCAAGAAAGACCCTGAAGCGGCGCGCATCTTCCTGCGCAAGGACGGTACGCCCCTGCAGCCCGGCGACCGGCTGGTGCAGAAAGACCTGGCCAACACGCTCGAAGCGATCGCCAGAAAAGGTCCCGATGCCTTTTATAAAGGCGCGATTCCCGCCGCCGTCGAAAAAGCGGCAAGGCAGGGCGGCGGCGTGATCACGGCGGCCGACTTCGCGGCCTATACGGCCACCGAAATGGCGCCGCTCGAGTGCAACTATCGCGGCTACCAGTTCGTCTCCGCGCCGCCACCGAGTTCGGGCGGCGTCACCTTGTGCCAGATCCTCAATATCCTGGAAGGCTATGACATGAAAAAGCTGGGCTACAACTCGGCCGCTTCGGTGCATTACATGACCGAAGCCATGCGCCACGCCTACAAGGACCGCAATACCTATCTGGGCGATCCGGACTTTATCCAGAACCCGGTCGACCATCTGCTGAGCAAGGACTACGCGGCGCAGATCCGCAGCCAGATCCTGCCCGACAAGGCCACGCCGTCCAGCGCGGTCCAGCCCGTCAGGCAGGGCGAAAAGCCGGAAACCACGCATTACTCGGTGGTGGACAAGGACGGCAATGCCGTGTCGACCACCTATACCGTCAACGGCCGCTTTGGCGCCGTGGTGATCGCGCCGGGCACGGGCTTTTTCCTGAACGACGAGATGGACGACTTCACCACCAAGATCGGCGCGAAAAACATGTACGGCCTGGTGCAGGGCGCCAGCAATGCGATTGCGCCGGGCAAGCGGCCGCTGTCGTCGATGGCGCCCACGCTGGTAACGAAAGACGGCAAGGTGTTCCTGGTCACCGGCTCGCCGGGCGGCTCGCGCATCATCACGATTACCCTGCAGTCGGCGCTGAACATCATCGATTACGGCATGGAACCACAGGAAGCGGTCGATGCGCCGCGCATCCACCACCAGTGGCTGCCCGACATGGTGTATTACGAGCGCCGTGGCTTGTCCCTTGATACCCTGAATATCCTCGCCGGCATGGGCTACACCATGAAGGAGCAGAGCACCTGGGGCGCCACCGAGCTGATCATGATGGGCTTGCCGAACGCGGCCGGCGTAGGCGCCGCCAGCGCGGGCAACGATGCGGGCGTATCGGGCAAAGTGCTGCCCGGTTATATCTACGGCGCCAATGACGGCCGCCGTCCCGCAGGCTCGGCTACAGGGTATTAACAGCGCCGCGACATTTGTGTGAGGCAAGAACGCGTGTGTGGCTTATCATGGTGCAACTTCAATTAACAATAAGCCACTATCCATGTCTCAACTCACACTACAACAGAAGACGTTCCTGCTGCTGCTCAGCATCGTCACCATTGCTTTTGGCTGGATCCTGCTGCCGTACGCGGGCGCCATCTTCTGGGGCGTCATCCTGGCGATCGTGTTTGCCCCCGTGTATCGCTGGGTGCTGCTGAAAACCAGGGGCAGGGCGACCCTGGCCTCGATCCTGGTGCTGCTGCTGATCGTGGTGATGGTGATCCTGCCGCTGTCGCTGATTTCCGCCGCCCTGGTCAACCAGGCGGCCTCGGTGGTGGAAATGGTGCGCGCGGGCGACATCACGGTGGCCGGTTTCTTCGGCAAGGTAATGGATGCGCTGCCGGCATGGGCCATCAACCTGCTGGACCGCTTCAACCTGACCAACCTGTCGAGCCTGCAGGACAAGCTGACGGCCGGCGCCTCGCAGGTCAGCCAGGTCGTGGCCGTGAAAGCCATCAATATCGGCCTGTACACGTTCGATTTCCTGACCAGCCTGGGCATCCTGCTGTACCTGCTGTTTTTCCTGTTGCGCGACGGCGCAGCCCTGACGGCCCGCATCCGCAACGCCGTGCCGCTCAGCCGCAAGTACAAGCAGCGCCTGTTCAACAATTTCACCACCGTCATCCGCGCCACCGTCAAGGGCAATATCCTGATCGCCATTGCGCAGGGCGCGCTGGGCGGCCTGATCTTCTGGTTCCTCGACGTGCGCGCGCCGCTGCTGTGGGGCGTGCTGATGGCATTCCTGTCGCTGTTGCCGGCCATCGGCGCGGCGCTCGTCTGGGCGCCGGTCGCCATCTATTTCCTCGCCACCGGCTCCATCTGGCAGGGCGTGACCCTGATCGCCTTCGGCATCTTGGTGATCGGCCTGGTCGACAACCTGCTGCGCCCGGTGCTGGTCGGCAAGGACACCAGGATGCCCGACTATGTGGTGCTGCTGTCGACCGTCGGCGGCATGGCCCTGTTCGGGCTGCACGGTTTCGTCATCGGCCCGATTGTCGCGGCCATGTTCATTGCGGCCTGGGACCTGTTTGCCACGGCCAGCGAATTTCATACGGAATAAGCCGGCATGGACAGCATGACCATCGCGCTGATCGCGGCGCATGAAGACGATGCGGAGCAGCTGGTCGCGCTGAGGATTGCCGCCATGCGCGACAGCCTGGCGCGCATCGGCCGCTTCGATCCGCAGCGCGCGCGCGAGCGTTTCCTGTCCGGCTATTCGCCCGCACACACGCGCCATATCGAGGTGGCGGGCCGGCGCATCGGCTTTGTGGCCGTCAAGCCGCAGGCGGACGCCTTGCTGCTCGACCATCTGTATATCCGCCCTGGCAGCCAGGGCCAGGGCATCGGCGCCATCGTGCTGGCGCGCATTATCGATGAAGCCCGGTTGCAAGGACTGCCGCTACGGGTGGGGGCACTGCGCGGCAGCGATTCGAACCGTTTCTATCAGCGCCACGGTTTCAAGCTGGTGGCGCAGGAGGAATTCGACAATTACTATCTGTTGAGTGTCGAATAAGCAGTAACAACATGATGCTGACGCCCAGGCTTCCCGGCACGATCAGCGTGCCGGCATATGCCTCGCGGAAATGGGCAAAAAAGCTCGTTTCGCAATCGGCGTCCAAGGTGTGTTGATAGCTCAGGTGGACACAGGCGATGTTGCGCCCGCCAATTTCCCCGGCGAGCGCCAGCCAGGTCCCGGCCTCGTCATCGCAAGCTTGCATGTTGTACAGACGGACGAACGGCGAGATACGTACGCCATGTACATTGCCGCCTGGGACCTGTTTGCCACTTTCTTCATCGAGGCAGGCCTGGCGCCGCCGCAGGCAAAAATTGTCATCGGTCATGAGATTATCGCTCCCGTGTCAGTGACGAGCTGGCAACTTTGTGCTCGATCCCATGTCGACCAGTACCTTCTGGCCCGCTCGCTTGCCGATGGATTTTGGCAAATACGCAAAGACCAGCCATGCTTTCACCAAAAAATTAATACCCATCATATCGATGGGTACCGAAATGATCCCCATGAACAGGTGTGCAAATGGCAGCCCGGCCAGCGCCGAGAGCTGGCCGGCGAACGGGATCATCGCAAACGCGGCCAAGGCGAAGGCAATAAACAGCATCGCGGGCGGGAAAAAGCTGACCTTGTATTTCTTTTCCTGCAGCCTGACATCATTTTTCTGCACATAATAGTAGGTGTCATCCTCCGCATCGTGCTGGTATAAATAACGCATCAGTTCGCCGGACTGCTGGATGTCGGCATACATCTGGATGAACCGTCTGCCGGGCAGGAAGATAATGGCCAGGTAGGCCAGGAAAGCCAGGCCGCGCAGGGCCAGGGGCGGTGAGCCGTACAGCAGAAAGCACAGCCACGGCACGCCTCCCAGCATGACGATGCTGCCAAGTTGAAACCCGCTGACCAGGAAATAGCGCACGTTCCAGTCCCAGCGGAAAATGCGCGGGATAAAAAAAAGCAGGAAATTCAGTAAAACCACACCTGACAGCACCAGCGCCAGCGGATTGGTTCCCGGCGACGACGCTGTCGACGCGTCCGATACCAGGACCATCGAGGCGCCGCCAAGAATGAAAGGGATAAGTGCGCCGACCCGGCAAGCACTGCTCGGTTTTGCAAACGGCGGATTGAGGGCGTCCAGGTCTCTCAAGCGGTCATCTCAGGCCCATGGGGCCGGCCTCGCTGCCACTTATTCGCCTATCCATTGCCAGATGGTGCGGCCATATTTTGCGTCGGGGAAGTCCGGCATCCGTTCTCCCCTGGTGAAATGCCGGGTGCTGTCGGCTTGCGCCGGCGCGTACCACCTGCCGTCCCGGGGGCAGATATCGCCGCCCTCGACGCGCAACAGCCGTGCTTCGCCCTCCCGGGCGCGGACGGTGTCCGGCAGGCTGCGCGCATAGTCGACCATATCGGCGGGATACACCGTCTCGGCGCGATAGGCGCTGTCATCGAGCTCCAGCAGATAGGTAAAGGCGGCCGCGCACATGGCCCAATATCCCTCATAGGGCGTAAAATCGGCTTCTATCTCTGCATGCTTGCCCCAGAAATGGGCGACGCCTTTCATGTCCTTGTACCAGCTTTTCACATACAGCTTCATGCCTTTCGCCATCGCCTGCGGCGTATCGTCGTCGATCGCATCGAGCAGCTTGCGGTAGGGCTGGTCCCACAGCCAGTCATCGAGCTCGGGACGGTCCGGCAGGAAGCGGCCGAAGAGCTCCTCGAGCACGGCATCGGCCTCGTCGAAATCCGTGCCTGCGTTAAGGGCATGGATGCGCGGTATCAGTTCTTCGCGGCGCAGCAAAATGGCAGCGCACAGCAGATTGAGGTAGTCGACATAGGTATCGATGACGTCGTTCATCACGAAAGGCGGCATATAGGCATCGTCAGGCATGGCCTGCGCCGCATCGACATATTGTTCGTATGCCAGCACGATGTCGTCGAGCGACTCCGCCAGTTCGGTCAGTTTTTCGCCGGCCGTGTACTGCAACTGGAACACGGTCCATTTGTTGCTGGCGATCAGGTCCAGCGTGGTCTTGCGGCCCCGTTCGGTCAGCGGCTCCTGCAGTGCCTGCACATTGAGCGCGTTTTCGCTGCGGATATGCCCCAGGGTATGGCGGTAACTGTCTTCATCGAGATAGATCTGGCGCCGCCGTTTGATGAATTCCTTGTTTTCCATAAATTACTTTTTCTTTTTTTGACCTTTTTAGGCTTGCCAAACTCGCTATAATATTTTTCGGCGTCGATCAGGGCCTGCTCCCCGAATTCTTTTTGCACATCATGCTTGCTGTGCTCTGGCGCAAATTTCTGCGCTCCTGCGGGATTGCTGATCAGTTTATGTTCGACGATCTTCGCAAGGGCCAGAATATGGTCGTCGGCCTGCGGCAGCGCGCTGGCAGCCTGGACCGGACGCATGCCGAGCGAACGGTAATTCCAGCTGCCCAGTTCGATGGCATTGGTCTGCAGACGAACCTCGCTGCGCCAGCGGTCCAGGCTGTCCTGCCGCATGGTCGCGCCGGGTTCAGCGAAGGCGATTTCCGCCTGGGCGTTTGGTCTGAAGCTGCCGTTATGGTCGGCAATGACCATGGTGTGGCTGCCCAGGCCTGCACTGGCCGCATCGCCGCTGTGTTCAAAATAATGGAAATCCTTCCTCATGCATCAGCCGCTCGGCAAACGCGAGGTCGCTTTCCTGATATTGGGTGGTAATGCTGCGCTTTGGATAAATGCCGCGATCGACGAGGTCGAAACGCCAGGCCGGCGCCAGCTTGCCCTGTCTCTGGTAGGCGGCGAACACGGCGTCGAGGATGTCGAACACGAACGGAGAGATTGTAACGGGCAAGGCCGCCGTTCGCGCCGGCCATATCGACGGTGGTCACATGGCCATGGAAGGCGCACAGCTGGTCGCGGTCGGCGGCCGTCAGCAGTTCAAGCAAGACAGGCTGGCCAAGCAGCGACTTGAGCGCAATGGCGGCATCCGTTGACAGCGCCGCGATCTGGAAGCGAAAGCCCAGGCTCAGTCCTTCTTCGCCGCGCACGCATTCGGCCAGCAGCACATCGGCGCCAAGCGGCGTGGTCAGCCTGAGCAGCCGCGTTGCCTGCGTCAGGCCCGACAATATGGCGCGCGCATCGACCAGGCCGGCCTGAGATGAAATCGTTTCAGCCATGAAGAGGGTTCTCCCGTCTGCGGCGCCATCGCCTCCTACGCCAGTTTGGATATAATCAATGCAAGATTACAACCCAGAAATTATTTCCTGACAAGCGCGATTCAATTGAAAGTGGCAGCCTGCATTCCCGATGCTATCAAAAAATCAATTGAAATCGATATGATCAGGCCCGCTCCATGCGGGCAAGTGTCAGGCGATTGCGCGCTTGGCCGGCCGCACCGGCAGCGACACCGTAAAGCTGGCGCCCCTGTCCTTGCCCTCGCTGCTGACTGCAAGCGAGCCGCCGTGCAGTTCGACCAGGCGGCGCGCGATATACAGGCCCAGGCCCAGGCCGCTGGCGTTGGCGTGGCTTTGCAGCGTGAAGGCGCCGAACACGTGCGGCAGGTCTTCGGGCAAGATGCCCTGGCCGCTGTCACGCACGACGATGCGCACGGCGTCGGCGTCGCGCTGTATCGCCAGCTCGATCGCGCCACCAGCGGGCGTAAATTTGATGGCGTTCAGGATCAGGTTCCACAGCACCTGCTGCAGGCGGCGCGGATCGGCATCGAGTTCGATATGGTCGCCATGGTCGAACGGCGTGACCGACAAGGTGATGCGTTTTTCGCTGGCGTTCACCTCGGTGGTGGACACCGCGTCGCGCACGATGCGGCCCAGCGAGACGGGCACGCGCTCGACCGACATGGTGCCGGTCAGCGTGCGCGCCGCGTCGATCAGGTCTTCCACCATCGCCGCCTCCTGGCGCACGTGCATGCGCATCGCCAGCAGGGCGGTTTTCAGCGCCGGCGGCATGTCCTGCAGGGTATGCAGCAGCAGGTCGACCCGCATCGACAGGGCCGACAGGGGCGTGCGCATTTCGTGCGACACGGTGGCCAGGAACAGCTCGCGCGTGCGGCTGACGCGGTTCAGTTCGTCGATGGTGTCGCGCTGGCGGTCGATCGAGCCGGCCAGCGTGCGCAGCAGCTCCTTGTAGGTGGCCAGGCGCGCATCGGTCAACGGTGCTTCCAGCCGTACTGCGCTCCACAAGAGCCGGCCAGACAGGCCCACCAGGCTGGCCAGCCGTTCGCAGGCCATCGGCGAGCTGAAATCGCGCAGGCACCAGCCGAACACCAGCACGCCATAGCGGTGGCCGGCACGGGTCAGGGGCAGGCTGCAGATCTGCATGCCGTGAAACTGCTCTTCGACATCGTTTTCGCCATCGGCCATGCGCGCCACGATGCGCCGCTCGGCGGCAGCGCCGGGGCCGCCGTCGTGCCACAAGGTGGAGCTGCCCAGCAGCTGCGCCGTGTGCGATGGCAGCAGCGGGCCGACCTGGCGCACGCCCGCGATATCGTAGGCCGAGACTACCAGGCTGCTGGCCTGGCTGACCTGCAGCAAAGGCGTGCGCCATTCGTCCCAGTCGACCTGGTAAAAATCGGATTCGGCGATATGGATCACGAAATCGCTTTGACAGGCAGGGTAACCGAGTCGGGCAGGTCCTCGCCATTGACGACGGCCGATTCGATCGCCGGACTCTGGCGGGTAGGGGAGCGCGACAGCAGGCTCGAATACGCCGAAAACGGCAGTTGCGGCACCGCGTTGGCGCGCGCCGCTTCCGACTGGTCCTCGTCGAGCAGCGACAGGCCGCCTTTGGCGATTACATATTCGCGCGTGACCTGCCGGTTGCGGCTGCCGCGCACCTTGGGAATCGCGATGGCGCGGCGCAGCACGGTGGAAATTTCCACGTAATTGAGCAGGATGATATTGTCGACCAGGTGCGAACCCTTGAGCTCCTCGCTGATCTGCGACAGGCCCAGCAGTTCCGGGCTCTCGTAGTTGAAGAAGATGGTGGCCAGGCGGTTCTTGAAGTGGGTCGCCAGCGCATACAGGTAGTCGGCCACCTCGAGGCGGCTGGCCATTTCATATACGGCGACCGAGTCGAACACGATGCAGTCGATCCGCTCCTTCTCGGCCAGCTTGATGACACGGTCGAAATGGACGTCGAGCTCGAGTTCCAGCGGCGACTCGTACAGCAGGAACAGTTCGCCGCGTTCCTGCATGCCATCGAGATCGAAGCCCAGCGAGGCGGCGTTGCGCGCCAGCTGGCGCGGATGCTCGTCCAGCGTGACCAGCAGCGTCTTGTGGCCGGCCTTCACCGCAGCGGTCAGGAACTGTACCGACAGCACCGTCTTGCCGGTGCCGGAAATGCCGCTGACCATGGTCACCGAGCCTTCGTACAGGCCGCCGTCCATCAGCATGTCGATGGCCGGTGCGCCGACCGAAATGCGCTGGTCCGAGGTGGGCTGGTCATTGAGCGTCAGCGGACGCGACTGCGCGCGGCGATACACATGCACGCCCTGGTGCGCCTCGATGCGCATGGTATGGCTGCCGGCGATAAAGTTCTGGCCGCGCGACTTGGCCACTGTCAGGCGCCGCTCGACCCGGCGCCGGTGCTCGGTGCGCGACAGCTCGATGATGGTGTCGAACACGAAGCGCTCGTGCGCCGGCGCGGCGATCGAGGCGTCGCGCTCGGCCGTCATCATGGTGGTCACGCCGAGCCGGTTCAGTCCCTCGATCAGCATGTGCAGGTCTTCGCGAAACGCCAGGTCATGCGCCTCGGCATACAGGCGCAGCGGCGTCAGGCCATCGATCAGGAGGCGGCGCGCGCCCATGCCGCGCAGGGCGGTGGAAAATGCGCCATCGGCATTGCGGAACTCCGACAGCAGCACGGCCGGGCTGGTCTGGATGATACGGATCAGGCCCTTGTCGATCTGCGCCTGCAAGTCCCACCCGAAACCGGCCGCATCGCGCAGCAGCTTGGCCTCGTCGAGCTCGAACGAGACGATCACACCCGCTTCGTTGTATTGCGCCGCGCCGGCATGGATGAATCCCAGTCCCAGCGTGGTCTTGCCCGATCCTGGCGCGCCTTCCACGATAATGTTGTTATGGCGCGGTATGCCGCCAAACAGGATGTCATCGAGTCCGGCGATGCCGGTGTGTACCAGGTCTTCCACGTTAGTCATGTGCGCTTGAAAGTAAAAATGAGTAGTTGGCCACAGTTTAACAGCTTGCAAGTGCTGATGAGCCATACCGTGGTCGACCGCTGTGTCATGCCGGCATGCGTGGCAAATCAATTCTTCCATAATTTGACAGGGTCCATCCCAATTCCAAGGGATTATCAACGTCACTGGAATGGCCGATAATCGATGCATCCGCGCCGGACCCGGCGTAATTACTACGGAGGCTCGCCATGTCCTATGGTTTTCTCGATATCGCCATCACCCCCAGCGTCCGCGCCGCCCAGGCACAGATGGGTGCCGATCACACGTGGCAGGACTTCAGGGGCCACCGCGAATTCGACCGCTTCACCGACAGCGAAGCGGCCTTTATCGGCGAGCGCGACAGCTTCTATATGGCGACCGTGTCGGAGACGGGCTGGCCCTACGTCCAGCACCGCGGCGGCCCGCGCGGCTTTCTCAAGCTGATCGACGCGCAGACGCTGGCGTTTGCCGACTACCGGGGCAACCGGCAGTACATCAGCACGGGCAATGTGGCCGCCAACGACCGCGCCTGCCTGTTCCTGATGGATTATGCGCGCCGCGCGCGCCTGAAAATCTACGTGCACGTCGATATCCTGGCACCAGGCGACGATCCCGCGCTGACGGCGCAGGTGACCGATGCCGCCTATGGCGCGAAAATCGAACGCATTTACCGCCTGCGCCTGCAGGCGTTCGACTGGAACTGCCCGCAGCACATCACGCCGCGCTACACCGAGCAGGAAGTCAGCGCGGCGGTGGCGCCGTTGCGCGAGCGCCTGGCGCAGCTGGAAGCGGAGCGGCAGGAGTTGCGGGCGCGGCTGGCGGTGGCGGAAGGGGACGACAAACTGCGGCGCTAGCCACCCTCCGGCCTGCGCAACGCCTTCACATCGCGCATCGGCGAACGTCCGAAAAAACGGCTGTACTCGCGGTTGAACTGGCTCGCGCTTTCGTAGCCGACCTCGAAGGCGGCGCTCGATGCGTCCCAGCCTTCGGTCAGCATCAGCCGGCGCGCGCCATGCAGGCGCAGCTGTTTCTGGTATTGCAGTGGCGTCATGGACGTCAGGGCGCGGAAATGGCGGTGCAGGGTGGACTGGCCCATGGCCGCCATGCCAGCCAGTTCGTCCAGGCGCAGCGGCCTGGCGTAGTGTTGCCTGATCCAGTCGACCACCGCCGCCGTGCGTTGGCCGTGCTCGCCCAGTGTAGCGATGGCGCGCAGGCGCGCGCCGTCGGCGCTTTGCAGCACGCGGTAGATGATTTCGCGCGCCAGCAGCTCGCCGAGAAAAGCGATATCGCCGGGCGCCTGCTGCAGGTCCAGCAGGCGGCCGAAGGCATCGAGCAGCGGCGCCGTGGTCTGGCCCAGTGTCATCGCCAGCGCGCCCGGCTGTCCCCGGGCCGCCGGCAGACCGCCCTGTGCCAGCAGTTCGCGCACCATGGCCATGTCGAACGCCAGCCGCACGCACAGATACGGGCGCCCGGCGCTGGCCTGGATCACACGGCTGGTGACGGGCAAGTCGAGCGACGTCAGCAGGAAGTGCGATTCATCGTAGACGAACCGGCTCTGGCCCAGGTCGACCTGTTTCCTGCCCTGCGCCACCAGCGCGATGCTGGGCTGGTAGGTGCTCGAATAGGCCTCGGTGGGCGCCGCATGGCGGTAAATCGTCAGGCCGGGCACAGCCAGCTGCATGCTCTCTGCCGTGCCGATCAGCGATGCGACCTTGCCGGCAAGCTGGCGGCGCGCTGGTTCGGGCTCAAGGGTCATGGTTTTGCCTCGTCAGTCGGGGTGGGTTCTTCAGGCAATCATCATACGCGTGCGGGCGAGGCGCCAGCCAGTATGCACGGCGCACTTCGAGAAGAACAGGCAATAAGTCGGCAGCATCGGGATATCGTGCGCAGGGCACCTGTGTCAAGCTGGGCGCAAGCCAACCATCTCCAGGACATCGACATGCACGATCCTCACACTGCCGACATGAAGCGGCGCGATTTTTTGGTCAGCAGCGGCGCCGCCGTGGCCGCCAGCATGGTGCCTTTGAACGCCAGCGCCCAACCCGCCGCCACGGATGCCGGCCCGGCCCAGCACCAGGTCAGCTTCACCATCAATCGCCGGCAGGAAGCACTCGTCCTCGACACCCGTACTACCTTGCTCGATGCCTTGCGTGAACAACTGCAGTTGACCGGCACCAAGAAAGGCTGCGACCATGGCCAGTGCGGCGCGTGCACCGTGCTGGTCAATGGCCGCCGCATCAATTCCTGCCTGAGCCTGGCGGTGATGCACGAGGGCGACAGCATCACCACCATCGAGGGGCTGGGCACGCCACAGTCGCTGCACCCGCTGCAGGCGGCTTTTATCAAGCACGACGGTTACCAGTGCGGTTACTGCACGCCGGGCCAGATCTGCTCGGCGGTGGCGGTGCTGGCCGAAGTCAAGGCGGGCGTGCCCAGCCATGTCACGGCGGATCTGGACGCGCCGGTGCGGCTGACGGCTGGCGAACTGCGCGAGCGCATGAGCGGCAATATCTGCCGCTGCGGCGCGTATTCCAATATCGTCGACGCCATTGCCGAAGTGGCCGGGAGTGGCGCATGAGGGCTTTTACCTATGAACGCGCGCAGTCCATCGCCGGCGCAGCGTTGGCAGGGTGCCGGCCGGGGGCGAAATTTATTGCCGGCGGCACCAATTTGCTGGACCTGATGAAGCTCGATATCGAAACACCGACCCATTTGATCGACGTGAATGGCCTGGGACTGGACCGCATCGAGCCCACGCCGGACGGCGGCCTGCATATCGGCGCGCTGGTGCGCAACGCCGACCTGGCGTCGGATACGCGCGTGCGGCGCGATTATGCCTTGCTGTCGCGCGCGCTGCTGGCCGGCGCCTCGGGCCAGCTGCGCAACAAGGCGACCACCGCCGGCAACTTGCTGCAGCGCACGCGCTGCCCGTATTTCTACGATACGAACTTGCCCTGCAACAAACGCCAGCCAGGCAGCGGCTGCGCGGCCATCGGCGGATTTTCGCGCAGCCATGCGGTACTGGGCGCCAGCGACGCCTGCATCGCCACCCATCCGAGCGACATGGCGGTGGCCATGCGGGCGCTCGACGCCACTGTCGTCACGATGCGCGCCGACGGCGCGGGCCGGCGCATTCCCATCGCCGACTTTTATACGCTGCCAGGCAACACGCCGCAGCGCGAGACGGTGATCGAGCCTGGCGAGCTGATTACCGGCGTGACCCTGCCCAAACCCGTCGGCGGCATCCATATTTATCAAAAGGTGCGCGACCGCGCCTCGTACGCGTTCGCGCTGGTGTCGGTCGGCGCCATTGTGCAGGCGGACGGCACCGGCCGCATCGCCCTGGGCGGCGTGGCGGCAAAACCCTGGCGCATCGAGGCGGCGGAAGCGGCCATGCCGCTGGGCGCGCAAGCGGTCACGGCGCTGCTGATGGCCGGCGCCAGCACCACGCCTGACAACGCTTACAAGATCACTCTGGTCGAGCGCACCATCAAAGCGGTGCTGGACCAGGCACGCAAGGAGACCGCATGAAATTTGACCAGCCAGCAGGCACCAATCCGATCGACCAATTGAAGATCATCGGCCAGCCGGTGGACCGGGTCGACGGCCCGCTCAAGGTGACCGGGCGCGCCACCTATGCCTATGAACAACATGCGGCCGCACCGAACGCCGCCTATGGCTATGTGGTAGGGGCGGGCATCGCCAAAGGCCGCATCGCGGCGATCGATATCGGGCAGGCCCGGCGCGCGCCCGGCGTGCTGGCGGTGGTCCACGCTGGCAACGCCGGCAAGCTTGATCGGGGCGCATTTTATGTGGCGCGCGCGCTGGCCGGGCCGCAGGTCGACCATTACCACCAGGCCGTCGCGGTGGTGGTGGCGCAGACCTTTGAACAGGCGCGCGCGGCGGCGCAGCTGGTGCGCGTGGAGTATGTGCGCGAGCCGGGCGCCTTTGACCTGGCCGCCGCCAGGGCAGGCGCGCCGGTGGCCAGGCCGGCCGCCTTTGGCCCGCCGCCGGAAACCGAACTGGGCAACTTTATCGGCGCATTTGCCGCCGCGCCCGTGCGGCTGGATGCCAAGTACGCCACGCCCGACCAGGCGCACGCCATGATGGAGCCGCACGCCACCATCGCCGCCTGGCATGGTGAACGACTGACGTTGTGGACCTCGATCCAGCAAATCAACTGGGGCGTGCGCGATATCGCCAGCACCCTCGGCATCCCGAAGCAAAACGTGCGCATCATTTCGCCATATATCGGCGGCGGCTTCGGCGGCAAGGGCACGATCCTGTCCGACGCAGTGCTTGCCGCTCTGGCTGCGCGCGCGGTGGGGCGGCCGGTCAAGGTCACCTTGCCGCGCCCGTTGATGTTCAACAACGTCACGCACCGGCCGGCTACCTTGCAGCGCCTGCGCATCGGCGCCGGCAGGGATGGCAGGATCACTGCCATCGGCCACGAAAGCTGGTCCGGCAACCTGGCCGGCGGCAGGCCGGAAGCGGCCACCATCCAGACCGGCGTGCTGTACGCCGGCGCCAACCGCATGACGCGCCTGCGCCTGGCCCAGCTCGACTTGCCGGAAGGCAGCGCCATGCGCGCGCCTGGCGAAGCGCCGGGCATGATGGCGCTCGAAGTCGCGATGGACGAGATGGCGGAAAAACTGGGGCTGGATCCGGTTGAATTTCGCATCATCAATGACACCCAAATCGACCCGGCCAACCCACGGCGGCCATTTTCGCGCAGGCAACTGGTGCAATGCCTGCAAACGGGCGCGCAGCAGTTTGGCTGGCAGCAGCGCAATCGAACACCAGCCAGCAGGCGGGAAGGGCGCTGGCTGGTGGGGCTCGGCGTGGCCGCGGCCATCCGTGGCGCGCCGATCACCAAATCGGCGGCCAGGGTGCGGCTGGACGGCAAGGGCATCGTTACCGTCGAGACCGATATGACCGATATCGGCACCGGCAGCTACAGCATCATCGCCCAGACCGCGGCCGAAATGATGGGCGTCGGCATGGATCAGGTGGTGGTCAGGCTGGGCGACTCGGCCTTTCCCGAGTCGTCTGGATCGGGCGGCCAGTGGGGCGCCGCCTCGTCGACGGCGGGCGTGTATGCGGCCTGCGTCAAGCTGCGCGCGCTGGTGGCGGCCGAACTCGGCCTGGACGCGCAGCGCGCGCAATTCGCCGATGGACGGGTGACGCAGGAGGATCAGTCGTTTGCCCTGGCCCAGGCGGCGAAAGACGGCGAACTGGCTGGCGAAGACGCGATGGAATACGGCGACCTCGCCAAGCGCTATGTACAGCAGACCTTTGGCGCGCATTTTGTCGAAGTCGCCGTCGACGCCGCCACCGGCGAAATCCGCTTGCGGCGCATGCTGGCCGTGTGCGCTGCCGGGCGCATCCTGAATCCGAAAACCGCGCGCAGCCAGGTCATCGGCGGCATGACCATGGGCGCGGGCGCGGCGCTGATGGAGGAACTGGTGGTCGACAAGCGCCATGGTTTTTTCGTCAACCATGACCTGGCCGCTTATGAGGTGCCGGTGCATGCCGACATCCCGCACCAGGAGGTGATTTTCCTCGACGAGGTGGACGAGACCATCTCGCCGCTGAAGGCCAAAGGCGTGGGTGAGCTGGGCATCAGCGGCGTGGCGGCGGCGATCGCCAATGCGGTCTACAACGCCACCGGTGTGCGCGTGCGCAACTACCCCATCACGCTCGACAAACTGCTCGATCATTTGCCGGCTTGATCGTCATGATCGTCACCATGGTGACAAAAACTGGCACCATGGCCGGCTACAGTGGCGCTTTACCCACCACAGAAGGCAGGACAGGCATGAAACGGATTGAATACCAGCAATATGGCGGCCCGGAGGTCATGCGCCTTGAACAGTTTACGCCAGAAGCGCCGGGCAAGGGCGAAGTGGCGGTACGCGTCAGGTTTGCCGCCATCAACCCGATCGACTGGAAACTGCGCCAGGGCGAGATGCGCATCGTCACCGGCAAACGCTTTCCGCGCGCCATGGGCATGGATTTGTCCGGCACCGTGATGTCGGTCGGCGCTGGCGTGACGCGCTTCAAGGTCGGCGACGAGGTATTCGGCCAGGCCCGCTTCAAGCAATGCGGGGCACTGGGCCAGGCGACGATCGCCAGCGAGGGCGCGCTGGCCCTGAAGCCGGCGAAACTTGGTTTTGACCAGGCCGCTTGCCTCGGTTCGCCCGGCATCACCGCCTGGAACGCCCTGATCGACAAGGCGAGCCTGATCGCAGGCCAGCATGTCTTCATCAATGGTTGCATGGGCGCGGTCGGCGAGGCCGCCGTGCAAATTGCGCGCAAGCATGGCATACGGGTGTCGGGCACGTGCAGCGCCGCCGATATGGCGCGCGCCCATGCGTTCGGCGTGGAAAACGTGCTCGACTATCGCCAAGCCGACCTGACGCAGCTGCGCGAACGCTACGACGCGGTCTTCGACACGGCCGCCAGCATCGACAGCGGCACCGGTTTCGGCTTGCTCAAGCCGGGCGGCGTTTTGCTTGACCTGCATCCCACGCCGGGCAAATTCATCAAGGCGCTGTTCAGCCGCCGGCTCAAGATGGTGGTGTGCACGCCAAGAGCTGCACTGCTCGACGAGCTTGCCCGCGCCGCCGGCGACGGCAGCCTGCGCCTGACGATCGCCAGGGAAGTGCCATTGAGCGAGGCGATTGCCCTGATCGCGGCCATCGAAGGCGGCCAGCGCCTGCGCGGCAAAGCCGTCGTACGGATGGGCTGAGATGACGCGCAGCCACCGCTTGTTCGACCTGATGCAAGTGCTGCGCCGCCATCGCGGCACGGTGGCGGGCAGCGTGCTGGCGCGCGACACCGGCGTGTCGCTGCGCACCCTGCGCCGCGATATCGCCACCTTGCAGGGCATGGGCGCCGACATCATCGGCGAGGCGGGCGTGGGCTATTTGCTCAAGCCAGGCTTCAGCCTGCCGCCGCTGGCGTTGACCGAAGACGAAATCCATGCGCTGGTAGCCGGCGCCCAGTGGGTCAGCCGCCATGCCGACGCCGGCATGGCGCGCGCCGTGCAGGATGCGCTGGCCAAGATCGACGCGGTGCTGGCGCCCGAGATGCGCCGCGCATTCGACGACAACGGCCTGTTCATCAGCCGCCATCAGGACACCCAGGATCGTGCTGGCGCCGATCTGGGCCGTTTGCGCCTCGCGGTGCGCGAGCAGCGCAAGCTGCACCTGGTGTATCGGGAAGAGGGCGCTGCGATAGCGCCTGTCGCCACAGTCGACTACACCATTTGGCCCATCATGCTGGGCTTTGTGGCATCGCGCTGGTCAGTAGCGGCAAGGTGCGAGTCGGACGGTGCCTTCCGCATTTTTCACCTCGATCGCATCGACAGCCTGGATTTCCTCGACGAGCGTTACCCGGGCCATCGGCGTCAGCTGGTGCGGCAATGGCGCGCGCTGCCGGACCATCCTTGCCGGCAACGCGACTGCGGTTGAGTACAACCTGAAAATTTACCATTTGAAGAGATCACCGACATGAACCTGACATCCAACACCATCCTTATTACCGGCGGCGGCGCCGGCATCGGCCTGGCACTGGCGCGCCAGCTGGCAGAACGCGGCAATCGCGTCATCATCTGCGGGCGCAGCGAAATGGCGCTGCTGCAGGCGCAAGCACAGGTGCCGGGCTTGCTGATACGGGTCTGCGACATCACCGACCAGGCCAGCCGGCAGGCCATGGTGAAGTGGCTCAACAGCGAGCATCCGCGGCTCAACATGCTGTTCAACAACGCCGGCATCCAGCAACGCCGCCTGTTCATCGACGCCGATGCGCTGGCCGATCTGGAACAGGAAGTGGCAACCAATTTTACCGCGCCCGTGCGGCTGACCGGCGAACTGCTGCCGCTGCTGAAACAGCAACCATCGGCCACCATCATCAACGTCACTTCCGCGCTGGCCTACGCGCCGATCGCCGACCTGCCTGTTTATTGCGCCACCAAGGCAGCCATGCATTCCTTTACGCTCACACTGCGCCATCAACTGAAGGCAACAACAGTCCGGGTGGTGGAACTGGCGCCACCGATCGTTGACACAGGACTGGGCGGCAACGAACGCAGCGCCGGCACGGCGGGCCAGCGCATGATGACGCCACAAGATTTTGCGAGCGAAGCGCTGGTACAGCTGGCAAGCGGCCAGGATGAGGTACTGGTGGGGCTGGCGGCGGGCGCGCGCAAGATGGGCGAGGGCTTGTTTGAACGGATGAATGGTTGAGGCTGCGGCAAGCCACGGACTTGCGTGTCTTGCCTGCCAGTTGACGACAAGCTCGCCGGATATTCAAAGAGACAAGTGAAGTTGGGCTTGGTCACATTGATCACAGGACCCATGTCGTTATCAAAACAGTACTCAAGTAAGAGTAAGGCTATCGACGAATAGCCTTCCATTCTAAGCAATTTTACATAATATAAATTATGCGAAGTTATAGATAGAAAAGAGAAAAGTTCCATTTAGCCATTTCTGCAATCGCAAATGCGATTTTAACCCTTGCCGCTCATGGAGCCATCATCGCCTGCTTGATCAGCCCTTCTTTCCTCACGATGAAAGTTCCTGTGCTACCACATTGCCATGCAAGCTCTTCGACGCAGTGGACATCTTGCCGAGCATTGTCACGCTGTTTTTCCAGCGCGTTCTGACGGCAGCAGTCGTTGTTGAACTGCGGCGTTACGCCGGGACTCTTGCTGCGGACTTGCGTATCGGCTTGACGACAGGCTCCCCGGCAGGAATGTTTGGCTGAGCCAGCGAATGGCGTCGAGCAGTCCCGTGCTCGACGATGCGGATCGCGTCGGTGCTGATCTCGCTGAACTCCGCATGGCACGCGGGGGTATGGACCCGGGTTCGTCGGCCACTCCATTGACGGCGATGTGGAACGATTCGACGCTTCGGCGCAGCTTTTCAGCCATTGCGGCTTCCAGGAACCGGATCACGCGATCGACAATCTTTTCCAGATCGAGTAATTTGACGCGGGCTGCCAGGATCGACTGATAGCACAACACCAAGCAAGTCTTGTCGCCAAGCACGAACGGCCAGTCAGGATGGAAACCGGGCCGAGCAGCACGTCTGTCATGGCTTATGTGTAAGTCACTTCAGCGATTTGGCAAAGCATGCGCCATGCGACCGTCATCGCGCCTGGACGATTGATGTCAGCAAACAGTATCGGCGGCTTGACGCAGAACGAGCTGTACCATTGGATGCAGCCGAACTGGCTGAAGGTGTAACCGTCTGGTGGTCCACCAGAATGCCCAATCACGCGCTGCTGTTTCTGTACACCTGATTCAAATGGGCTTGCGAAGCCGGCCCTGGCGTCAATTGCCGGCAGCCTGGTACTGTAAGTGTCACCAGACCTGCGGCCATCCGCCTCGTGGATATCGTTTTTGCAGGCTACGCCAGCAGGGCAGCAACTACCGCTGCTGCCCTGCCCCTCCCTGATAGCCGCCAATTTCAGCACTCTCGTTTGCCGATAGCCAAAGCCTACCGTTACGGTTGAAAGATTTTACTTCCAATTGCAAATGCGAATCGTTACTATCTGAATCAAGGATCAGCCAGCTCAGAAAGGAGCCTTCCGCATGCTCACCGCCGCCAAAACATTCAGCCAGGTCGTCACCCATATGTCGATCGCCTTCGGCCTCGCTTATCTGTTGACAGGCTCGCTCGCACTGGGCGGCCTGGCCGCCATTATCGAGCCGGTCATCAATGTGGCGCTGCTGCCGCTGCATGAAAAGCTGTGGCATGCGATACGCCAGCGCCACGCACACAGCCGCATCGGCATGGCCGCGCTGGCCGGCGAAAAGCTGAGCCAGACCTGCATGCACATGGGCGTGGCGTTTGGCGTGCTGTACTGGGCCACCGGGTCGGCGGCTTTTGGCGGCTTGCTGGCGGTAGTCGAGCCGATCTGCAATGTGATCGTGCTGCCTTACCATGACCGGCTGTGGGAGAAACTGCGCACCCGCCTGGAACAGCGCGATGCGCTTCGCCTGGCAGCGCTGTAATTATTTTTAATTTCCGGCCCATATTGCCGGGCGGCGCTGTACCCACGGCGCCGCCCGCTCCAGCTGCCCTGCCAGGCGCAGCAGACACCCTTCCCGCCCGAATCCCGCCAGGAATTGCATGCCGATCGGCATGCCTTCACTGGACATTGCCAGCGGCACCGACATCGCCGGCAGTCCCGCCACATTGGCCAGCGGCGTGTAAGGCGAATGCTCGAACAGGCGCGCCGTCCAGGCAAAGCCATCCATCCTGTTCTCGTCTTCGCCATACTTGCCCAGTTGCCAAGGCAGTGACGGCAAGGTGGGCGACAGCAGGATATCGTATTGTGCAAAGAACGCTCCAGCCTGTCGCGCGACGGTATTGCGCATATCGAGCGCGGCGACAAATTCGACCGCCGATACCGTCTTGCCGTAGCGGTAGCATGCCAGGGTGCTCGGCTCCAGCGTATCAATCGAAATGGCGCGGCCCTGCTGCTGCGCAATGCCGTCGATCCAGCCAACCAGGTTGGCGCACCAGATGCGCGCATTGGCCAGCACGAATGCCTCCCACGAGATACCCAGAGGCAAGGCGGCTTCCTCCACGCGGTGGCCCAGCGCTTCCAGCAGCCGCACGCTGGCGTCGAGCGCTGTGCCGACTTCGGCGTCGGGCCGCTGGCCATTGCTGGCTTCGCGCATTACGCCGATACGCAGCTGGCCCGGCGCCACATTCACTTGCGACAGCCAGCTGTGACCGGCCGCGGCCGTGAGATAGGGTTCGCCCGGCATGATGCCCTGGACCGCATCGAGCAAGGCGGCGCTGTCGCGCACGCTGCGGCTGACGCCCAGTTGCACGCCCAGGCCGCTGAAAATTTCGTCCATCGCCGGGCCATTCGAGACGCGGCCACGGCTGGGCTTGAGGCCAAACAGACCGTTCGACGCTGCCGGCACGCGGATCGAAACGGCAGCATCGGTTGCATGGGCCAGTGGCACGATGCCGGCCGCGACCGCTGCCGCCGCGCCGCCGCTCGATCCGCCGGCGCTCAGCGCCAGGTTCCACGGATTGCGCGTGGCGCCATGCAGCACCGGTTCTGTCGTGGTGGCAAACGCCATTTCCGGCGTATTGGTCCTGCCCAACGTGACCAGGCCCGCCTGGCGGAACTGCCTCATCAGGAAAGAATCATGTTGGCCCACCTGGCCTGCCGCCAGCCGGCTGCCCAGCTCGACCTTTTTGCCGGCCATGGTGACGGCGATATCCTTGATCAGGAACGGGACGCCGGCAAACGGCGCGCCAGCATCTGGCGGCGCGGGATCGGCTGGCCAATGTTCTGCCACCGCATTGATGGCGGGGTTGACGAGTTCGATCGCCCGCAGCGCGCACGCTTGCAGCTCGGCAGCGCTGACCTGGCCCTGGCGCAGCAGGTTGGCAAGGCCCAGGCCGTCATGGCGTGTGTATTCATGGAGTTGCATCAGATTGCTCCTGTCGTGGTTGAGATGTGTCGATGGACAGCAACCACTGTAGGGCTTGCGCTATCATAGTAGAAATGAATAATAAATATATAAGGTATAGCCGTGGACAATTTACACAAGCTGGACCTGAACCTGCTGCTGACGCTGAACGCCTTGCTGATCGAGCGCAATGTAACGCGGGCAGCGCAACGGCTGCACCTGAGCCAGCCATCGGTGAGCGTGCAGCTGGGAAAGTTGCGTGCCGCATTTGACGATCCGCTGTTGTTGCCCGGCCCGCGCGGCCTGCTGCCCACGGCGCGCGCGCTGGGTCTGCTGGCGCCGCTGCAGGCGGCCTTGGCGCAGCTGGAACAGGTGTTGCAGCCCGAAGCCGCCTTCGATCCCTTGACGGCCGAGGTGGAATGGAAGCTGGCGGCGGCCGATGCGACCGAATATGCGATTGTGCTGCCGCTGCTGCCCACCTTGCGTGCGCAGGCTCCCGGTTCGCGCATGGCCGTGCTGGAAGCGGTGCCATCGCGCATGGCCAGCCAGCTGGAAAGCGGGCTGGTGGACCTGGGTTTCCTGGCGCAGGAAGAAGCGCCGCCTGCGCTGCGCCATCGCGTGCTGTTCAGCGAGCACTATGTGCTGGCCGGCAGGATCGACCATCCGGCTTTGCAGACGGCACCGGACCTCGATCGTTTCTGCGCGCTCGAGTTCGTGGTGGTCTCGCCCAATGGCGGCGGCTACCGCACGGCGGTCGACACATTCCTGGCGCAACTGGGACGCACGCGCACGGTTGTGCTGTCGGTGCCACACTTTCTGGTTGTGCCGCCATTGCTGGCCGCGTCCGACATGGTGGCACTGCTGCCGTCGCGCCTGCTGAAAAATGCCTTGGGCTCGCTGTGCATCCGGGAGCCGCCCCTGGCGATACCCGACTACGAGATGGCCATGGTCTGGCACGAGCGCATGCATCTGGATCCAGGCCACCGATGGCTGCGCGAGCAGGTGATGGCAGTCCTGTAAATCCCGGCTATTTTTCCACTCTGTATGCCAGCATACGGAAGGCTTTGTGACTTGCGGTAATGATGGGACATCATTCACCTTCAAAGGAAAAGCCATGTCTGCCATTCCCCGCCCGCCCCTGCCTTACGACCCGCGCTACGAATACGAAGAGGAAGGCGAACAGGATACCAAGGCCCAACTGTTGCAGACACTGCACGGCATTTCCGCTACCACCTATAAAGATTCCGGCCACCCCACGCGCAGCGTGCATGCCAAAAGCCATGGTTTGCTGCGCGGCCAGCTGCAGGTGCTCGATGGCCTGTCGCCCGAGCTGGCGCAGGGTCTGTTTGCCCAGCCCGGCAGCTATCCGGTCGTGATGCGCATCTCGACCATTCCCGGCGACGTGCTCGACGACAATGTGTCGGTGCCGCGCGGCATGGCCATCAAGATAGTCGGCGTGCCCGGCACGCAGCTGTCGAGCCAGGACGCTGAGGAAACCTCGGCCAGCGTGCCGGCCGCGACGCAGGATTTCGTGCTGGTCAATGGCCCCGTGTTCCAGGCGCCGACGGCGAAAAAATTCCTCGGCAGCCTGAAACTGCTGGCCAGTACCACCGACAAGGCGCCCGGACTGAAAAAGGCATTGTCAACCGTGCTGCAAGGCGCGGAAAAAGCGCTGGAAGCGGTTGGCGGCGAAAGCACCTTGCTGAAAGGCATGGGCGGCCATCCTGAAACCAATGTGCTTGGTGAAACCTATTTCAGCCAGGTGCCGATTTTGTATGGCGCTTACATGGCCAAGGTGCAACTGGTGCCGATCTCTCCGGAGCTGGCCGCCTTGAAAGACGCGCCGGTAGACCTCGATGGCAAGCCGAACGGCCTGCGCGAAGCGGTCGCGGCATTTTTTGCCGGCCATACGGCCATCTGGGAGGTGCGGGTGCAGCTGTGCCGCGATATCGAGGCGATGCCGCTGGAAGATGCCTCGGTCGAATGGAAACAGGAAGACAGCCCGTTCCTGCCGGTCGCGCGCATCACGGCGCCGCCGCAGGCTGGCTGGAGCGAGGCGCTGTCGCGCGCGATCGACGACGGCATGTCGTTCAGCCCGTGGCATGGCGTGATCGAGCACCGCCCGCTCGGCTCCATCATGCGCGTGCGCAAGGCCGCGTATGCGATGTCGTCGCGCTTCCGTTTCGAGAGGACGGGCGTGGTGGCGCGCGAGCCGCAGGATCTTGATGGCTTGCCGTTTGCCTGATCCGTTATTTTTTAACCCGAAAGCAAAGTCCGGGGTCGGACCCTGAGGGTCCGACCCCAGCAGTTTCGACCTAGGGTGCATGCCAGCTTACACTGGCGTTTTTGCTTTCTCCAAGATACTCATGAGCCTGTACAACCGCTACCGCCACCTGGCCATTTCCGACGCCAAGCCGGCACCGACCGCCGCGCAGATCGCCGCCATCGAAACCGAGCTGCAGGCCCCGTTGCCGCCCGAGTTCCTCGCTTTCCTGCAGGTGGGCAACGCCGCCTATCTCGATTACTACTGCGATGTGCCCGATGGCCGCGGTGGCGTCGAGCAGCTGTGTTTCTGCGGCTATTTCAGCGCCGACGAAGGCGATTTCTGCGATGAAACCTTGGTCGGCGAATTGCGCGCGGCGCGCGAGCAGCTGGACATGCCGGCAAAAATCCTGCCGTTTGCACGCGATGGCGGCGACTCGATGCTGTTTCTCGACCTGAGCGACGAGGGGCAAGGACGGGTGCTCGCTTATATCCGCGAACTGCCGGCCTGGACCGGGCCGCGTGCGCCAAGCGGCCTGATGGTGCTGGCGCCCTCGTTCGGCGCCTATCTGGACAGCCTGTATATCGACAAGCGCACCGTGCTGGCCAACCTGGAGCGCTATGCCACCCAGCCATCGCACCTGGAGGCGACGGCCGAGTATCTCGATATCGGCCTGCCCGGCTGGCGCGACGATCCCGAGATCGGCGCCCTGTTCGGATGCAAGCGGCGCGAACTGTGCGCTGGCGTACAGGACTGATCCTACGCAGACGGACGCGGACGTCCTATGGGGGTGAACGCACTGCTGGCTTATGCTTTCAGCCAGCTTGTCACTTTTACCTTGAAAGGATTTTCCATGCGTCTGACCACTACCCGTTCCCGTACCCCTTCCCTGAAAAGCGTCGCCATCGGCGCGGCCGTCGCCCTGCTGAGCGGCCTGGCCGTGAACAGCTTCGCCGCCAGTGCCACCGGCGCCTACGACAAGACCTTCCTGGCCAAGGCCGCCGATGCGGGCAGCACGGAAATTGCCGCCAGCAAGGTCGCGCAAGGCAAGAGCACCAATGCGGAAGTGAAAAAATTCGCCGACTCAATGGTGACCGACCATACCAAGGTGGCCGATGAGCTGAGGCAGCTGGCCAGCAGCAAGCAGGTCAAGGTCAGCGACGAGCCGGGTGCCAAGCACAAGGTGGAACTGGCCAAGCTCGACGGTCTGTCCGGCAAGCAGTTCGACCAGGAATATGCGGCCAAGATCGGCGTCGAAGCGCACAAGGAAGCCGTGAAGCTGTTTACGGATGCCAGCCAGAAGGCCACCGATCCGGAGATCAAGGCATTTGCGGCGAAAACCTTGCCAGCCTTGCAGCATCACCTGGAAATGGCGAATGCCTTGCATTCGAGCCTGACCAAGTAATTTGTTGAAACTGCGACTGGCCGGCTGTGCAAGCGGCCAGTGCAGGCATGGCTTACAATGCAGCCATCTCGTTTTTACTGCCCTTCATGTCTCCACTTCTCAAAAAAAGCCTGCTGATCGTTGCCGGCCTGCTGCTGGCGATGCTGATTGCCGTCTGGCTTTCCGTCAAGATCAATGCCGCCGAACACGCCAAACTGTATGCGCAGGCATGGAGTCCCAGCGGCAAGTGCGTGATCAACACCTATGCCCCGGCGTATGGCAGCGGCACGGTCGCCAATATCGTGCGTGCACTGAGCACGCAGTCGTTTTTCCGCGTCTACGACAAACAGGGCAACATGCTGGAAAGTACCGAATGGGTGCTGGACCTGCATGAAGACGGCTTGATGGACTATGCCAGCTGGGGCAAGGAGCGCGCCATCTACCCGACCGACATGGGCGATGCCAGCTGGACCCTGCCGCAGTGCGCTTGATGCAAGTTGCTCAATGCAGATCGGTATGACAGGCGCAATCGTTGCCGCTGGCCGCTTCCGACAAGTTCTGCAAGATTGCGCAATCCTGTGACGGCGTCGGCTGGTCGCACTGGTGGCGCAGGCTGACCAGTTGCTGCTGCAGCGTTTGCAAATTCGCCATCTGTTCGGCTATGCGCTCGATATGGTGGTCCAGCAATTGATTGACGCTCTGGCAGCCCTCGGCCGGGTTGTTCTTGAACTCCAGCAAAGCGCGGATATCGGCCAGGCCGATCTGCAATGAGCGGCAGTGGCGGATAAATTGCAGCCGCTCCTGGTGCTCCGCCTTGTACTCGCGGTAGCCGGCGCTGCTGCGGCCAGGTTCCTGCAGCAAGCCTGCTTTTTCATAGTAGCGCACTGTCTCGACATCGCAGTGGGTGCGCCTGGCCAGTTCTCCGATACGCATGGCATTTCCTTTCGTTCGTGCAAATTTCGCTTGACCCTGTAGCGGCTACAGGGTTTCTAATGCCAGCATACACGAATCCCGGAAGGACCACGCGATGCCTCATGACCCGTCCCACAGCCACGCCGACGCACATACACACGGCCACTCCCATGGCGGCTGCTGTTCCCACAGCCATGCACATGCACATGCGCCTGCGCCGGCGCCGACCGCGGCCGCCGACTTGCCCAGCACCGCCGTCGCCGGCGCGCAAACGGCCAAGTACCGCATCGCCAATATGGACTGCCCGGTGGAAGAACGCCTGATCCGCAACAAGCTCTCCGGCATGGACGGCGTGGTCGGGCTCGATTTCAACCTGATGAACCGGGTACTCGACGTGCATCACACCCTGCCGTCGCTGGCCAGTGTCGAAACGGCGTTGCACGGTATCGGCATGCAGGCCATACCGGTGGTCGCGGGCGTGGCCAGCGTGCGGGACCCCGGCGAAGGCAAGCTGGCAGGCGCGCAGAAGGCGCTGCTGGCCGTCTCGGGCGTGGCGGCGGTGGCTGCCGAAGCGCTGGCCTGGACCTCGCACCAGGATAATTCTCCTGTCGTCATCGCGCTGGCCGTGCTGTCGATCGGCAGCGGCGGCTGGCCAACCCTGAAAAAAGGCTGGATCGCGCTGAAAAGCTTTACCCTGAATATCAACTTCCTGATGAGCCTGGCGGTGCTTGGCGCGGTGGCCATCGGCCAGTGGCCGGAAGCGGCGATGGTGATTTTCCTGTTTGCGATTGCCGAACTGATCGAAGGCATGTCGCTGAACCGCGCGCGCAATGCCGTGCACGGCCTGATGCAGCTGGCGCCGGACGTGGCGAACGTGCAGTCGGGTCATGGCGAATGGCAACAAGTGCCGGTGGCCACCGTGGCCGTTGGCGACCTGCTGCGCGTGAAGCCGGGCGAGCGCATCGCCCTCGACGGCGTCGTGAAAAACGGCGCGTCGTCCGTCAACCAGGCGCCAATCACGGGCGAAAGCATGCCGGTGGACAAGGCCGCCGGCGACGTCGTGTATGCCGGCACCATCAATGAACGGGGCCTGCTCGACATTACCGTGACGGCCAACAGCGGCAACAGCACGCTGGCGCGCATTGTGAAGGTAATCGAGGAGACCCAGGGCAGGCAGGCGCCGACGCAGCGTTTTGTCGACCAGTTCGCCCGCTATTACACGCCGGTGGTGGTGGTGTTCGCCATCCTGGTGGCGGTGCTGCCGCCGTTGCTGCTGAACCAGCCGCTGATGGACTGGATATACAAGGCGCTGGTCATGTTGGTGATCGCCTGCCCGTGCGCGCTGGTCATTTCCACGCCCGTCACGGTCGTCAGCGGGCTGACGGCGGCCGCGCGGCGCGGCATCCTGGTGAAAGGCGGGCAATTCCTGGAAACCGGCTACAAGATCAAGGCGATTGCCGTCGACAAGACGGGCACCTTGACCATGGGCAAGCCAAACGTGACGGAAGTGGTGACGCTGGGAAGCCGCAGCCGGGACGAGATTTTGCTGCTGGCCGCCAGCCTGGAAGCGGGGTCGGCCCATCCGCTGGCCGCCGCCATCGTCAAGGCAGGGCCTGCCGCAGACCGGTTGCAGGCCGTGACGCAATTTGCTGCCCTGCACGGGCGCGGGGTGCAGGGCGTGATCGCCGGCCAGACGGTCTACCTGGGCAATGCGCGCCTGATGCAGGAATTGAACGTGCTGACGCCGGAGCTGGAGGCTACCCTGGCGCGCCTGGAACAACAGGCGTACACGGCCATGGTGCTGGCCAACGGCACCGGGGCGCTGGGCGTGATCGCCGTGGCCGATGTGCTGCGTCCGAGCGCCACGGCCGCCATCGCCAAACTGGACGCGATGGGCGTGGCCACCGTCATGCTGACGGGCGATAACGTCCTGACGGCCCAGTGCATTGCGGCAGAAGTTGGGGTCAAGCTGGTCAAGGCGGAACTGCTGCCGGAAAACAAGCTCGATGAAATCGTCGCGCTGCAGCGGCAATTCGGCGTGGTCGGCATGGTTGGCGATGGTGTCAACGATGCGCCGGCCCTGGCGCAGGCCGACATCGGCTTTGCCATGGGCGCAGCCGGCAGCGATACGGCAATCGACACGGCCGATGTGGCCTTGATGGATGACGAACTGGGCAAGTTGCCCGAATTCATACACCTCAGCCGCCGCACGCGCCGCATCCTGGTGCAGAACATCAGCTTTGCCATCGGCATCAAGCTGGTGTTCTTCGGCCTGGCGCTGGGCGGCCTGGCCACCTTGTGGATGGCGGTGTTTGCCGATGTGGGCGCCAGCCTGCTGGTGGTGGCCAACGGCTTGCGGCTGCTGCGCGCCGGCAAGGGACGGGCATGATCCAACATCAAAAAATCATCCTGCAAACGCCGGGCATGGCGCTGTTCGATCCGGCCACGCTGGCGCGTTTCGTCAGCGATCACGGCATCGAGGCCACCGATCTGCTGCAGCACTTTATCGACTTCCCCGAGCTGGGCGACGCCGCCATCGCCCAAGGCTGCGTGCTGCCGGTCTACAGCATCCCGATGTGGGACTACGAACTGGTCTTCAATGAGGCAGGCGGCATTGCGACCGCGCCGCCGCTGGTCGATGCCGTGCTGCCGGCATTGCTGCCGCTCGCCATCACCAGTGGCACGCTGATCGTCACCGACCTGTTCGGCCTGATGGACTTTGACCTCGAGTATTACCAGCATTTTCCGCCAGCGCAAGAGCGTACCGGTGTCGATGCGGCGGTGCAGCTGGCGCCGGGCAGCTATGCGGTGCAGGTCGTCAAGTTCATCGACAGGCTGGACGCCGATATCGAACACCGCCGATGCGGCTACGAGTTTCTGCTGAACAAGGTCAGCGTATTGCCTGCGGTGGCCGGCTTCGATATCGACCACATCTCCTACACGATCGCAGGATTGACTTCGTCACCTTGAAACAAGGTCAACGATAGCATCTGGACAATTGCTCCAAATAAAGTTATTTTGAGGGTTGTCGACAGATCAGCAAAGTGAACGATGCTCTTTCCGCCCCGCCTGACCTTACTTCCAGCCCTGTTCGCTTGCGCCGGCCTGCATGCGGCGCCGCTGGCATTTACGCCGTGCGCGGATGCGGTGCTGCCCGGCAGCCTGTGCGCGCTGCAAACGGTACCGCTCAGCCACGGCAAGCCGGATGGCGCGGCCGGCGAGCTGCAGCTGTTCGTGCGCAAGATTCCGTCCCAGGGCAAGCCAAAGGGCAGTGTCTGGCTGGTCGCCGGCGGTCCGGGCGAATCGGGTGCGTCGTTCTACGGCCTGCTGCCCACGCTGCGGCGCAGCTTTCCCGGCTACGACCTGCTGATTCCCGACCATCGCGGCACCGGCTATTCGTCGCGCCTGTGTCCCGCCGAGGAAGCGGCCGGCAGCCCTGGCGGCCTGGCGCTGGCCGGCGCGGAATGGGGCAGCTGCTTTGCCGGCCTGAACGCCGCACCGGAACGCGCGCGCCAGTTTTCCCTCACTAATGCCGCGCATGACTTGCGTACCCTGCTCGGCAACACGGGCGGCAGCGGCCCCGTCTATCTGTATGGCGTGTCCTACGGCACCCAGCTGGTGCTGCGTACGCTGCAGCTAGGGCCACTCCCCGTCAAGGGCGTGCTGCTCGACTCGCTGGCGCCGCCGCAACGCGATCCGCGCTGGGACCTGAGCCAGCGCTCCCGGGTCGTCAACCAGGTGGGCCTGCAGGTGCTGGCGGACGAACCGGCGCTGGCGCTGTACCGGCGCGTACTGGACAAGGTGGCGCTGGACCCGGCGCTGCTGGCCGCCATCCCCGGCAAGAACCTGAAGCACTTCATGGGCAGCCTGCTCGATGTGCCGGCCGCCAGGGCTCGCATACCGTATCTGCTGCGCGACCTCGATCAGGGCGAAACAACGGAACTGGCCAGCGTGCGCGCGCTGCTGGCCGAGGCCGCCGCCAGCCTGGGCAGCTATCCGCAGTCTGCGCTGTCGATTCCGCTGGTCAGCATCATCAGCAGCTCGGAAAACAATCTGCGGCCGGCACTGACCGCTGCCGATATCGACCGCGAAGAAGCGGGCCTGCTGTTTGCCAGTCCCCTGCCCCGCATGCTGCTCGGTGGCGGTTTGCCCACCTATGCTGCCGACGCCGGGTTCGGCGAATTGCCGGCGGCAATCCCGCCGCTACTAATACTGCAGGGCACGCTCGATCCGAAGACGCCGTATGCAGGCGCGCAGGCGCAGGTAGCGGCTTTGCAGCAAGCCGGCGCCGGCAAGGTGGCGCTGGCCAGCATCGGCCAGGCGCCGCACTTTATCCTGTGGACGGCGCCCGCCTGTTTCGAGCAGGCGGCGCGGCGTTTTATTGCCGGCAAGCGGGCCGACGATTGTTCCTTATAAGCGATACACCAAGGAAAGATATGCTGAAAAAAGCCGCATTGCTGCTGTTATTGTCCTGTGCCGGCGCCGCCAGCGCCGCAGAGCCCGCCACCGCCCGTGCTGTGTGCGCATCTGCCGCACAGCCGGTCAGGGAACAGGGTTATGTCACCATCAATGGCATCGAACAATGGATCACCATCACCGGCGCGCGCTGCGGCAATCCGGTGATCCTGTTTATCCACGGCGGCCCCGGCAATCCGCTGAGCCCGTTTGCCGACGCCATCTACCAGGGCTGGGAGCAGCAATATACGCTGGTGCAGTGGGACCAGCGCGGCGCGGGCATGACCTACTCGAAGCAAAGGCCGACGCAAGACGTGCCGTTGACCCTGGAGCAGATGCGCGACGATGGCATTGCGGTGGCCAATTACGTGCGCCATCGCCTGGGCCAGGACAAGCTGATTCTGATGGGCAGTTCCTGGGGCTCGATTCTGGGCGTCTACATGATCAAGGCCAGTCCGGCGCTGTTTCATGCGTATATCGGCACGGCGCAGGTGGTGGACGCGCGCACCAATCTGGTCGGCATGTACCGCGAAGTCATGGCGCTGGCCAAAGCGGCCGGCGACACGGCCACCGTCGACAAGCTGACGGCGCTGGGCAGCCCGCCGTGGACCGATCCGCGCAATTTCGGCATCCTGCGCCGTTTCGACCGCAAATACGAAGCCTTGACCACCGATGCGCCCCCGAAAAACTGGTGGCAGCCGGCGCCGTTCTATGCCACGCCGCAGGCGCTGGCGGACGCTGAAGCCGCCGACGATTATTCGTATATCCAGTTCATGGGCATGCGCGGCGACGGCATGTTCTCGAAAGTGGACCTGCCGGCCATGGGCACGACATTCGAGCTGCCCGTGTATCTGCTGATGGGCACGCAAGACCTGCTGACTTCGCCCGTGGTGGCGCGCCGCTATTTCGACAGCATCAGCGCGCCGCACAAGGACTTCGTGCTGGTTCCGCGCGCCGGTCACGACCCGAACCAGGCCGTGCTCGACGCACAGTGGAAGGTCCTGCGCGAAAAAGTGGCGCCGCTGCTCAAGGCCGAGAAATAAGGCTGCGGGCCGGTCAAAACATCGGTAATAATGGGATGGAGCCTTACGGTAAGCCGTAGACGCTGCCGCCATCCCATCGCCAGGAACCTTGATGACCGATTTTGCCAGCAGTTCGCCAGAAGAACTCCAGCCTGCCACCGCTGACCAGCCGAAGAGCAAGGAAGAGCCAGGGCCGGACGCGCCTGCGCTGCATGCCGGCGCCCTGCTGCACCCTGCCGCCTGGCCCGGTGTGCGCCTGAGCTACCATTACGACGGCCCGGCCCTGCTGCTGTTGCTGCACTTCGATTTGTCACGGGTCGAGTGCGAAGCCGCCTTGCCCGATGCCGCGCCCGTGCCGCGCTACCTGACGGCGCTGGCGACCTACGGCGCGGCCGTAATCGAGCTGACCGATCCCCGGGTGAGCGCAAGCGTCACGCAATCGGTATTGCCGGCCCATGGCGGCGCGCTGGGCGACAGCGGCGTGATCAAGGCGGCGCTGCTGGCGTTTGCCACCGAAGCGAGCGGACAGCTTGCCGGTCTGGTCCGGCCAGCGCAGCCGTTTACCCATGCGCTCCCGATTGCCATCGCACCGGCAGAGCTGGCTGCGCGCGCGGACGATATGTTCGCCATCGGCGCGCAGCTGATCATGTCCCGTCCCGACGAGTTGGCCGACCCTGGCGCGCCCGGCGCAACGCCGCAGACAGTATCGGTCGCGATGCCGATAGCGCCCGATGCCGTGCCGGAACTGTTTGCCAGCCGCTTCGCAGCCAGTTTTGGTGGCTACGACGGCGCAGACGGTGGTGTCCGCGTGGCATGGGATGCGCTGGCCGGCGCGGCGGCAACGCCACACCTGCGGGCCATACGCCTGAGCGGCAGCAAGGGTGCGCACCTTGCCTTGGGCCAGGGGCCGGCGATCTGTTATGCATTGACGCCGCTGGGCAACCGGCTGACCGGCGGCAGCATCTGCGTGGTCCGCTATGCGCCCGGCACGCTGGCGCCCAGCGAGGAACTGCAGGTGTTTTCGAACATCGATCTCGATGCCTGGGCCAGGACCTTCGTGGCCGCGCTGGACGAGATCCTGTCGCCCGGCACGCTGGCTGCGATCGCCGCCGCCGATGCTGCCGCCAGCGAGGCTTTGATACAGGCGCGCGCTGTCGTGGCGCAGTCCCTGGCCCAGGCTCTGGTGCCCGTCTTCCCGCAGCAGCCGGGCCTGCAACTGGCAAAGGCGCAGGAGCACTTCCGGCAAAGCGCGCTGGTGTCGCTGTCCGGCGCCTGTGCGGCTTCGGTGCTGGTGCAACTGCCGGCAACGATCGTGTTGCATGGCGCCATGCCAGCCGATACGGCCGAGCTGCAATTTCACGGCCAAATCGAGGTGCTGCCTGCGCCAGGCGCCAGTGCCATGGCCGATACGCGCACTGCCGGCGGCGTCACGCTGGCCACCAGCGGCCAGCAGCCGGGCACGCTGCACTTCCTGGTCAAGGCATTACAACCGCAACAGGCCGCCAGCCTGCAGCTTGCGCTGGTGTACCGCGCATGCCTGGCCGGGTACTGGCCGGAAAGTCCCGTGGACCTGGCGCTCGGCACGCTGCAGGTGCCGATTCCCGGCCACACGCTGCCGCCCGCATTGCTGCTGGCGCACCAGGCAGTGCCGAGCCAGGCGCCGGCGGAAGGTGGCGCGAGCGCTGCATTGCGCTGGGATTACGACAGCACGCTGCAGCAAGTGCCGCAGGATGCGCAGGACGCATTGTGGGTAATCACCAGTTTCCCGTTGCCGCACGGCGGCGAACGCCTGCGCGCCGCGACGGCGCGCGGCAGCACCGCGCGCCTGTTCGAGGCGCTGGGCGCTTTCATTGTCGCCTGGCCGCAGCTGCAGGCTTATCTGGCAGGCCCGGCCAGGCCGCTGCCGGCCGCCCTGATCGCGGCGCTGCTGCATCATGTCGGCGGCGTAGCCGATGCCTGGGGTGCGCTGCGCAGCGTCACTGGCAACACCGGCGCGCCGCCTGACGGCAGCTATCTGTTCGACTTCGCGCATGCGCATGACCAGAAACAGCTGCTGGTGCATGCCCGCGCCGACAGCAGCGGCAACATCCTGTGGCCGGTCATTAACGGCCAGCACCATGGCGCCGTGCTGCCCTCGGGCGACCTCAGTCCGGATGACAGCGGCAGCTGGTTGCAAAGCGGTTACCCATATGAGGCGGGAGCCGGGGCGCTACGCATCACCTAGCCGGGACTCGATCTGGCAACGCACCTGAGTGCTACGTCCGGGTACCGGTCGGTTCGCAACGCCCATCTGCCGGTAGATGACCATGCACACGGCAAGGTCCATCCGGCGTTGGTTTACCAGAACATGACGGCGTTCGCCGCGCCGGTCATGCCGCTGCTGACCTTGGCGCCGCAGACGCATGCCGGCGCTACCTCGCTGATTGCCGCATTCGGCAGCGCCTTGCAGATCTGCACGCGGGCGGCCAGCGTGCCCGGCGTGCCATGGTCACTGAAATTGCAACTGAGCTACCGCTATCAGGCCGATGCCACCGGCTTGCCGGTGCAACTGCCGGTATTGCTGCTGCCCGACCTGGTGCTGACCCGCCCTGGCAGCGACGTACCGGCCGCCACCGCGTCGCAGCAACTGGCAGGCCAGCTGGCCGTGGAAGTGCAGCGCTGGCATGACGCCATGCTGCCAGATACCAGCCAGGCGGCGCTGTTGCTCGACCTGACCATGTTCATCGAGGTCGATGGCACGCCGCGCCCCGTGGTGCAGGCGCCCGATGTCGCCATCACGGTGCCGGCTGGCTGGTGGCCAGTGGCTTGACGGCCTCGAGCGCGTCCAGTGCCCGCAGATGCAGCTGGCGAATGGCCGCTGCCGCCAGCAGCAGGATGGCCGAGGCCGTTGCCAGCACGGCGGCAAAAGCCTGGTCGAACGCGGCGCGCGCCAGTTGCGCCACCTGCGCGCCCAGCCCGGCCGGCAGCTGCCCGGCCGCCAGCAGCGCGGCGTCCAGCGTGTCGCGGGCGTTCGGCAACAGGCCGGCGCCTTCCGGCAGGACCAGGCTGGCACCGTAGACCGCCGACATCAGAGTGCCCAGAATGGTCACGCCCAGCACGGCGCCCAGTTCATACGACACTTCCTCGATCGAGGCGGCCATGCCCGCCTGGTGCGGCGCCACGTTCAGCATCACGGCGCTGGAGGCGGCCGTCATCACGGCGCCCAGTCCCAGGCCCAGCAAGACCAGGCTGGCGATCTGCGCCGGCACGCTGGCCTCGTGCAGCAGCAGATAGCTGGCCATGCCCAGGCTTGATACCAGCAGCGAGCCCCACAGCACCCTGGCCTTGTCGGCGCGCGGCAGCAGGTAGCCCGTCAGCGGGCCGGCAAACACGGATGCCAATGGCAGGGGCAGCAGCAACAGCCCGGCTTCCAGCGGCGACAGCGAGCGCACCAGCTGCAGCTGCTGGCTCAGCGCCAGTTCCATGCCGATCAGCGCGGCCGACGCCACCATCGCGGCGGCCACGGCGCTGGAAAACGGCAAGGCGCGAAACAGCGAAAAATCGATCAGCGGCTGCGCCTGCCGTTGCTGGCGGCGCACAAAGGTCCACAGGAATGCGGCGCCGATGGCAAACGAGCCGAACGCGACCAGCCAGGACGGCTGCGGCTTGCCCAGTTCCTTGATGGCGTAGACACTGCCCAGCAGGCCCGCCATGATCTGCAGCGAACCGGGCAAATCCCATGGCTTGTCAGGGTTGCCGGCGCGCTTGGGCAGTATCGAGGACGCCATGAGCAAAGTCAGGACCACCACCGGCACATTGATCAGGAATACCGAACCCCACCAGTAGTGTTCCAGCAGCAAGCCGCCCAGCACGGGGCCGAAGGCGGCGCCGCCCGAGGCGATCGCGGCCCAGACGCCGATGGCAAACGAGCGTTCGCGGCGGTTGTCAAAGGTCAGGCGGATCAGCGACAGGGTGGCGGGCATCATCATGGCGGCGCCGACCGCCAGCAGCATGCGCGCGGCAATCAGCCAGGCGGGAGACGGCGAAAACGCGGCGCACAGCGAGGCAAGGCCAAATATAGTCAGGCCGGACAGGAACACGGGTTTGTGGCCGAGGCGGTCGCCGAGGGTGCCGAGGCCGGGCAGCAAACCGCATACCAGCAGCGAATAGGCGTTAATGATCCACAATTTTTGCGATGCCGATGCCTGCAGTTCGCGCGTCAGCGCAGGCAAGGCGGTGTACAGCACGGTCATGTCGACCACGATCAGGAACAGGGCGCTGGAGACAATGGCCAGCGTCAGCCATTTTTTAATTGGATGCATGGAAAACTCAGGAGTAACTGGTGGAATGGATAAATCGCGACATCGGCGTGTAAAGAAGCCGTGCCGGAAGACGTGGGGAACGGGCAGCGTCAGCCATGGTTGGCGCCCTCGCCGTCCTTGCTGTCCTCGCTGTCCTCGTTCAGTTCGCGCAGCATCACCACCGATACCTGCTGGAAACCGCGCCCCTTGAAGAATTGCTGCGCGTTCAGATTGTGCGCGCCGCATTCGAGGAACAGGCGCGCGATGCCGTGGCTGCGCAGTTCGCCAGCTACCCATTCCACCAGCGCGGTGCCGGTGCCGCTGCCGCGCGCGTCCGGATGCAGCACCAGGTCGTCCAGTGCGGCAAACGATTTCGCGGCGCGTTGGCGCGTATCGATCGAAACCAGCGCCATGCCGACGATGGCGCCGTCAACGGTGGCGACCGCCAGCAGGCTCGAATCGCCATGCGCCCAGTCGTGCGACAGCGCGGCGCGGATCTCGCCGCGGATCACCTCGGGCAGGTCGGCACGCCAGTTGCCGGGCGACTCGGCGCGCTCGCCTTGCAGTTCCGAATGCGAAATATAATCAGGGCTGACATTGTCCAAGTACAGTTTGCACAGCGCATCTTCCTGCGCGGCGTCGTGGCACCAGCTGAAGCTGGCGACGGATTGCTTGGTCATGATGATTCCTTATTGGTAAGAAACATCAGTTTATGTCGCCCTGGAATCGTATTCAAGTTAAAATCCATCTGTAAAACAGATGGGAAGCCGCCATGCAATGGACACTGGAACAAATGCGCTATCTGGAAGCGGCGGTCGCGGCCGGCTCGTTTTCAGGCGCGGCGCGCCGGCTGGGACGCGCGCAGTCGGTGGTCAGCACCGCCATTGGCCTCTTGGAAGCGGAGCTGGGCGTGGAACTGTTCGACCGTTCGCGGCGCAGTGCCGTGCTGACGGAAGCGGGCAAGGTGATGCACCTGGAAGCGTGCGAACTGCTGCGCCAGGCCGAACGCTTGCAGCTGCGCGCGCAACTGCTGAGCGTGGCGCCGGAAGCGCGCCTGACCCTGGCGCTTGACGAAGCGCTGCCCTACCTGGCGATCGGCACCCTGGTCAAGGAGCTGGCCGAACGTTATCCGGCGCTGGAACTGGTGATGCTGAACGCCACGTCTTCGGAAGTGGCGCAGTACGTGGAACAGCAGCAGGCCGACGTGGCGTTTCATTTCGACCGCGGGCAGGTTTCCGCCATCCTGGAGCAGCAGCATATCGGCAGCGTGGCGCAAGGCGTGTTCGTGGCGAAAGGGCACGCGATGGCGCACGGCCGCGAGGTCAGCCGCAACGAACTGGCGCGCTACCGCCAGCTGATCATGGACTCCGAGCTGAACCGCGAACAAGCCTACAGCCCGGCCGTCTGGTATTCCGACAGCTTTTACAGTATCGCGGAAATGGTGGCCGACGGGCTGGGCTGGGCGATACTGCCGTTTAATATCGCCCATTACGACAACTACAAGGGATTCTTGCAGGAAGTGCCCTGCCCTGCGCTGGCCCTGTCGCGCCTGCCCGTGCGGCGCCTGGCGCTACACGGCAAGAAATTGAGCGCGACCTGCCTGTGGATTACCGCGCGGCTGGCCGAACTGCTGCGCGACGGGCCGCGCGGCTGAACCACCACTGATATAAGGAGCTATTTCATGCATCGATCTTGTTTCGCCAGGCTTGGTATTGCAGCTGTATTGACGCTGGCGTCTTCCCTCGCCTGCGCCGACCCCGGCACGGAACTGGAAACCGGCCTGGCCCAGGCCATGCATCTGAAGAAAGGCACCAGCGAACGCGTCGGCACGTCGGGCAAGGCCATCCAGGCCTATATGCAAGCCGGCCTGATCGACAGCAAACCGAACGTGCGTGCCGACTATACCGATTACTACCTGCTCAACAAACCGGCCCGCTTCATGGGCCACGAGCTGGTAATGATCGAAGAAGAATACATGTCGCGCTGGATAGGCTGCTGCGTCAGCCCCGGCGCCGGGCTGAGCGTCAAGGTCGGCGGCAGCCTCAAGGCGCTGGAGCAATTTGCCACGGCGCACCGCTGCAGCCTGAACGACAACGCCGACGTGCAAGGCGATCTGGCCGGCCTGGGCATCCGCCGCAAGCTGGCGCCGGGGCGCTATGCGACGCTCAGTTGCCGCGAGCGCGATGCCGAGAGCGGCAGGGATTAAGCCAGGGGCACGCACCAGTCTTTGACCAAGTACTTCGCCATTCTTGCGATCGAGCTCAAGTTATTCCCTTGATTTATTACGCATACGTAGTAGTATACTCCGCATGCGTAATAATACCGACTCGCCCTCCGGGGCCACCCCTGACGCTCTTGCCGCCTGCCCCGCTGGCGAGCGCTCGCCGCGATTGTTCAATCTGCTGAGCCAGGCGCGGCAGAATCTGTTTCGTTCGGCGGACGCCGTATTTACCAGCGAACTGGGGTTTTCCGGCACGCAGGTGGTGGCGCTGTTCGTGCTGAAAAGCCAGGAAGGCTGCCAGCTGAAAGACCTGGGGCGCTTGCTGCAGCTGAAAAATTCCGCCGTCACGGGACTGGTGGCGCGCATGGAGGAAAACGGGCTGATCGTGCGCGCGCAGTCGGCGTTCGATGCGCGTGCCGGTTCGCTGCATCTGTCCGACAAGGGGCGCGAAGTGCTGGCCGGCGCCCTGCCCGTGCTGGACAGCCTGAACGCCCAGCTGAAAAGCGGCTTTAGCGAGCAGGAACTGGCCGTCGTGGCGCGCTTCCTGATCCATGCGGCCAGGTTGCGTTTTCAACAGGATTTACCCTCTTCGACCACCCCACAGGAGTAATACCATGCAACCGAATCAAATGACCGGCCTGGAATTGATGCAGGCTTTCGCCAAGGGACTGTTTCCCCGTCCCGGCATTTCCAATGTGATGCCGATGGAAGTCGACACCATCGAGCACGGCCGCGTGGTATTTACGGCTACCGCGAACCAGACCCATACCAATCCGATGGGCGGCGTGCATGGCGGGTTTGCCGCGACCGTGCTCGACACGGTCACCGGCTGCGCCACGCATACGGTGCTGCCGGCCGGTGAAAGCTATGGCACCACCGACCTCAATATCAAGATGTGCCGTCCGCTGCCGTTCGACCAGGCGCTGTATGCGGAAGGCAAGGTCACCAATGCCGGCCGCAACCTGGTCATTTCCGAAGGCACCATCCGCGACGAGGCAGGCAAGATCTATGCGCATGCCACGGCCACCTGCATGATTATCCGCCCGAGCTGATCAGTACGGCAGCATCCTTGCGCTGGCGATACCAGCCGCGCAAGGCGCGGTTGGCCGGTTCCGATATATGCCGGCTGACCAGCATGGCGGCCAGCGCCGAGCAGGCCAGGAACAGGGCCAGCCACGGCAGCCGCATGGCATGGCTGAGCTCCGCCCTGGTGAGAATATTGCGCATCGCCGCCAGCACGATCACGTGGAACAGATACAGTTCATAGCTATGGCGCCCGGCCCAGCGCAGCGGCGCGGCCAGCCGGCCCGTGGTCCAGCCCGGCTGCTGTTCGCCGTGCGCACCAAGCAGGATGCCGGCGGCGGCCAGGGCGATCGCCGTAAAGCCGAACGCTTCATGGCCGCCTATGCCGCGCAGATAAATGACCGGCAGCGCGATGCCGCACGCCAAGCGCAGCATGCGCCTTGCCTGGGGCGGCAGCGGCAGGCGCGGCGCCAGCAGCGCGCTCAGGCAGCCGATGGCAATCGCATCGAAACACGCCAGATAGCCATACATGAAATACAGTTCATTATCGGCATGCGCACTGCGGTAGAGCGGGCCGGCCACGACCGCAACCAGGCACACGCCAGCGATCAGCCAGGTGCGGCGCAACAGCAAGCACAGCAGCGGCAGGCACAGATAAAACATTTCCTCGACCGACAGCGACCAGTACACGTTCAGGCAGTAGTTGAAATAGCCTGCTGATTGCATCAGCACGTTATGCCAGAAGGTCAGGATGGAGGCGATGGCGATGCCGAAATAGCTGGCCGGCAGCGGCGGCTTTGCGTCGCCATTATTGAAGTAGGGAATGTCCAGCACACCGAGCACGACAATAATGGCCAGCGCAAGCAGCAGGCCGGGCAGGATGCGGGCGGCACGCATCACGTAAAAGTATCGTATATCGATCTGCCGCAAGTTGCCCCAGCGCGTGAGAATGCCGCTGGTAATCAGATAGCCCGAGATCACAAAGAAAATCGTGACGCCATAGTTGCCGTTAAAGGCGATCGCCTTGATGGCGGCGGCGCCCAGCAGGTCGCCCAGCGGGCTATTGACCAGGCCGAACGCCAGCGTGAAGTGCAGCAGCAGCACGCAGGCGATCGCCGCGCCGCGCAGGAAGTCGATGCGCGCATTGCGCGGGCTGGCCGTATGGTGGTTCATGCGTTGCCTGTCCTCGATGACAAAGTGTGCACAGAGTATGTGACATGTGTCACACGATTGTCAACCGCAGGTCAGGCGGCAGCCGCTTTCTTGCGCAGCAGGCTGCCGGCTGCATTGCTGTCGAAACGCCCGGCTTCCTCGATATAGCCGTGCACCGTGCCGTCATGGCGCCAGCCGCCCTGGCGCTTGATGGCTTGGAAATCGGCGCCGGCGCGGTGCGCGCTGGTGGCCATGCCGCGCCGCAGGCTGTGGCTGGACAGGTCCGGCACATAGTCGAGGCCCGCGAGCCGGGCGCACCCTTCGAGGATGGTATTGATGCTGCCCGGATTGAGTGCGCCCGGGCCGACATGGCCCCACTGATTCACGGTGCGCAGCAGCGGCCCCGAGGCAATGCCGGACTCCAGCAGCCAGGCGCGCAGGGCAGTGCCCGGGCAACACACGCCCTCGCCGAACGGAATCGCCTTGACGATGCCCTCGCCCGACTGGTCGGTCTTCGAGCGCGGCAAAGTGATCACCAGGCCCTGCGGCTCCCAGCTGACATCGGCCATCGTCAGGCTCACCAGTTCGCTGCGGCGAAAGCCGCCGAAAAATCCCAGTTGCAGCAAGGCGCTGTCGCGCAGCGCTTTCAGGCTGCCCAGCGCCTGCAAGTGCGTAACGATTCGCTCCAGATCTTCCAGCGGCAGCGCCTTGGCCTTTTTCTTCGGCTTGCCATGCAAACGCCCGATACCGGCCAGCGTCTTGCGCACGGTGGGCGTGGAAGCTGGGTCGCCGAAGCCCTGGTACACATGCCATTGCGACAGCGCCGTCAGCCGCAGGGCCAGCGTGCGCACGTTCAGCGTTTCGGCGTGGGCCAGCAGATAGCGAATGATGGTGGACTCATCGGCCGGCAGCGCCCCGCCCCAGTTCTGAAAGTGGCGGATGGCCGAGCGGTAGGCGCGGCGCGTGTTGTCGGCCGTGGCGGCGGCCAGGAAAGCCTGGTGGCGCGCGGCCAGCTCGGCCTCGATCAGGGCGCCCTGCAAGGGATGGATGGCGGGGGCTGGCGCAAAGCCCGGCCTTTTCAACGGGAAAGTCGGCATGAAATCGGTGAAATCGGGGTTATGTACCGTGAGCTACGCAGGATACCACGCAAAACCACCTCATAACCCACGATAAGCACTCTTATCGCGACATATATTTTTGTATTTTTCAGAAAATTTATATCGTAATATTATCCATAATTACGTATCATGTAATACGTTACTAAATTTCGCTCACAGGTGGTTTTATGGCTCGCGCCGGCATTTCGTACTCTGATGTTATGAAAGCAGCTCAAATCGTCGCTGCCGATGGGCGCAATCCCACGGTCGATACCGTGCGCGAGGCGCTGGGCAGCACCGGCAGCAAAAGCACCATCGCGCCCCTGCTGAAACGCTGGAAGGAAGAGTTCCAGGGCGCGGGCGCCGTGAAAACGGAAGCAGGACTGCCGGCCGAGCTGATGGAAGCGATGCGCGGCGTGTATCACAAGCAGCAGCGCGATGTGGCGCAGCAGCTCGAAACGGCGATGCAGGAAAACCGCGTGGAACTGACGGCGGCGCAGGAAAAACTGAAAAAGATCGAAGCGGAACGGCTGAAGCTCACGGAGGTGCGCGTCAGCCTGACCCAGGAACTGCGCGCCACCCAGCAAGCGCTGGCCCAGCTGAAGGAAGAGCACCATTTTCGGGCGGTGACACTGGCCAGCCTGCATAGCGACAATGCGGGGCTGACGCAGCGCCTGGCCGACCGCGGCGAGGAGGTGGCGGCACTGAACCGCCAGCTGGCGCAGGTGCGCTCGCAATTCGACCATTACCAGGAAGCGGCGGCCACCCAGCGCAATGAAGAGCGCCAGGCGCAGCAGCAGCGCGAAAGCCGGCTGGAACAGGACAACGTCCAGCTGCAGCAGCGGCTGCAGGGCCAGCAGGCCACTTTGGTGCAGCAGGACATGCGCCTGGCGCAGCTGCAGGCGGAACTGGCGCGCGTGTCGGCAGAAGCGGCACGGGACCGCGATGCCCTGGCCACCGTGCGTCCCGAGCGCGACCAGTTCGAATATCAGTATGGACAGGCGGCCGCGTCGGCCGACGCGCTGCTGGCCCGCCTCGAAGCGGCCATGCTGGCGCTCAATGAATCAAAAGTGGCGCTGGCCACGCAGGACCGGCAGTTGTCCATGCTGGCCGACAAGGCGCAAGCGAGCCTGGAGCGCAGGCAGCAGCTGGAGCAGGAGCGCGACTCGCTGTTGCGCGAGCATGCGGGGATGGCGGCGAGGCTGGCGCTGCTGGAAGAGAGAAAAGACGACTAGGGTTTACTCTGCATCGCCTTTATCCAAAAGCAGGGTCCGGCCCCGGGTTCCGCATCCGGGTTGGAAGAGTACCTTCCGAAGAGCATCGCCCGCCCGCTACCAGAGCTTCCACCACGCCCGCGGCGTAGCGGGAAGATCCACACTGTCCTGCTCCAGCTTTGGCGCCGGTTCCGGCAATGCCGGTGGCCAGCCTTCGGCGCTGATCGCCGTGCCAGCCAGCACATGGGAGTTGTAGCGCTGCAGTTCGGGCGGATTCGGAAAGCCGGCCAGGTTGGCCAGCACGGGGCTGACCACCAGCGCACCGCCGGTGCAGGCCACATCGAGATCGCTCAGGGCCGCCAGCATGTCCTGCCGCAGCTGGCCCTCCTCCTCCATCATGTCGAGTTCTTCCGTCCTGACCAGGATATGGGTGTAGCTTTCGCGCCCCAGGCGCGCCGCCCATTCCAGGTACAAGTCATGGCGCTCGCTGCCGAGCGCGCGCTGCATGACGGCTGAACGCGCCCGCAGCCGCGCCAGGCCATCGTCGCGCGAACAAGCAAGGAAAGCGTAGCTGCGCGGCACATCGGCATCTTCGTCCTCGACCTGGGCAAGCTGCACGTCCTGCGGCGCGAACAGGCACAGCCAGAACAGGGGGATGCAGTACGCGGCCTCGTATTCCATGCCGGACTCATCGGCAAACGCGGGCCAGTCGCTGTCGCCTGGCGGCGTGGAGAAATGCGTACAGCACAGATAAACACGGTTTGACATGAGGTGGATTCCAGGTACGAAGTAAATAAGCCGACGGCTGATGGTATGTCCATTTTGCCATCAACGCACGCCTTCTTCACGCGAAACTCGCCAGGCGGGGCTGGCACCGCCACGAACAGCATCAAAAGAGTTCATTTTCCCGACAAAGATGATTTTTACTTCACGATCGGTGGTTGAGGTTTGTATTGCTGTTTTCACCGAACTGTTCATGCCGTTGCGCTGGTCCTTGCCGCCGCGCGTGACGGCCGGCATGCCATTACAGCGATCAACCGCAGGAAGGCAGGATGATTTTCCTGTCTTTTTCAATCGCACGCACTTTCACGGCTTGCGCGAAAGCGGCACCGCTGACCTGATTGAGACAGGCGGCGACCAGGACCAGCGGAATTGCCCACGAAAACGCGCTGAACGCCGGCCAGGCCGACTTCATGGCCAGGCCGACGATCATGCAGGCAATCAAGGCGATCCAGACGGCAGCGGCCCATTTCGCCGGTACGCCGGGAATAATGATTTCTGGCTCGATTCTCATTTTCCTCACCACCTTGTCCCAGTTGACGGTGCCGTCCCGGGGTTTGAATTCCTGCTCGAAAACGGGAGCGGCCATGGTGGCCCAGCGCAGGTTCACGCGCCGCCAGCCGAACGCCAGGTTATGCAGAAAGATGGCGGCGAACATGAGCGCCAGGACCATCTTGCCCGGCAGCGCCATGGGACTGAGCCAGAAGACGGGAAGAATAATGGACAGCAGGAAAAACGTCAGCGTAAAGCCCATCAAGCCGGTGAACACCAGCTGAAACAGCAGCCGGGTGCGGGCCTTGGGAAAAACCAGGCACTGGCATAGAAACAGCGCCAGGCAGAACGGCAGCGCCCACCAGAAAAAGCTCCACCCCAGCTCGTCATTGCGGCCGGCCATTTTTCGCGTCATGGCGGCGCCGCCGGCGGTGCCGAACAGCAAAATGAACAGCGATAACAGCAGATAATTGATGCTGACCCTGGTCATGTCTTCCGCTCCCGCACAGGATGAGCCATAAATCGCTCGACGCGCTCGACAAAATCGGTTTTGCTGCGCGTACGGAAGTCGCCGAGGAACAGCTCGCTGCCCTTGACGGCCTGGCCCTGCCGGTCGTACCTAACCCTGAACATCTCAAGCACGAACTCGCCATCCGGGTCGTCTTCCGGTTCGAAATGGGAGTTGAAGCAATAGCCCGAATCGCGGCAATGGCCCCACAGCAGCAGCGCGCTGCTGAACCACTGCATGGTAGCGGGTCCCGGTTCCACGTCGAACAGGGTATTGACGGTAATGCTCCAGCCGCCCGGTACGCGCAGCGGCTGCAAGGGATAAGGAAAATCGTTCATGTCGATGGCATGGGGCGGCGTGCGTCGTGAAAAGCAAGGAATTCGGCGGCCGGCAGCGCTTTGGCGAACAGCCAGCCCTGGCCGAATTCTACCTGCTGCGTCGCCAGGTAATCGGCCTGCGACTGCGTTTCGATGCCTTCGGCCACGATCTGCAGCTTCAGGCTGCGCGCCATGGCGATAATGTGCGGCGTGACGCTGCTGGTGGCGGCGTCGGTGGCAATGGTGTCGACAAAGGCCTTGTCGATTTTCAGCGCATCGAGCGGCAGGCTTTGCAGGCTGGCCAGGCTGGAATAGCCGGTGCCGAAATCGTCGATGACCACCGCGTAGCCGCGTTCGCGCGCCTGCTCCAGTGTCGCGCGCGCGGCGCCGGCATTGATGAAGCCGCGTTCGGTCGCTTCCAGCCAGATCTGCTGCGGCTCGATACCGGTGCCAGCGAGCACGCGGTCGAGCACCTGCAGCACCCTGCCCGTTTCGATATCGCTGGCGCACAGGTTGATGGCGACATGCAGCGCGCGGTCGGCTACCAGGGCATTGCGCAGGTCGGCGATTACGCAGGCGATGACGGCGTCGGTAATCGGCAAAATCAATCCGCTTTCTTCGGCCACCGGAATGAACAGGTCGGGCCGCACCATGCTGCCGTCGGGGCGCTGCCAGCGGATCAGCGCTTCGGCGCCCACGCACTCGCCTGTAGCCAGCGCGATAATCGGCTGGTAATGGACGAAAAACTCATTGCGTTCGAGCGCGATTTTCAGTTCGCCCAGCAGGGACAGGCGGCGCCGCGACAGCCAGGCCACCAGGCCGACCATAAAGGCCGCCATCAGCAGGCCGACTGGCAGCCACACCGCGCGCTCGCGCGCCAGCCTGGCGTCGAGCTTGCTGCGCGGCGCGATCACCACCGCCGTCAGGCCGTCGCGCCGCAATATCGTGTGCAGGTCGCCGTTGCGCATCGCGCTGCCCGACAGCAAGGCGCGCACCAGCGCCGGGTCTGGCTGGTGCAAAGTGCCCAGCACGCCGCCATGGGCCAGTGCCACCGCCATCTGGATATCATGGTCGACAATGACGTCGGCAAAGCGCACCGGTTCGATCAGCGCCTTGTGTGCGCCGTGCACCAGGCCCACCATGCGCCTGCCGCCGCTGATGACCGGGCGCAGATCGAAATCGACGCCCATGCCGTTCATCAGGGTGAACGCCGGCGGCGTGACGCTGACCGGCACCGCCTGCATGCCGCTGGCACTGCACTTGAGCATGCCGTTTTCCACATAGCCGATATCGTCCACGCTGCGCGTGGTGATGGTGGTGCGGCGCAGGCGTTCGATATGCGCGGGCGAACAGGGCGCCACATCGAGCGGCTCGAAGCTGCGCAGCGCATCGCCGGCGGACACCAGCGTGCGCTGCGCCCGTTCCAGCGCGTAGCTGGCCAGAAAACGCAGCCGCTCCTGCTCTGCCTGCACCGCCCGTTCCATCGACAGATGCATGGCCAGGCCCAGCGGCGCGGCCACGCCAAGCAACGCTGCCAGCACGCTGGTGATCATGATGCGTTTCCTGCGCATGGGCCTCCTGAAAGTTAAGTGAGTGTCATCTATTTCTCGGTGGCATGATATTACAGTCGGCGCTGGTGCACGCTGTTCTCGCAGAACAGTTACATTTTGGCTCTGTCAACGTCAAAAGTGGGAATCTTCCGGAATCGCCGAGGTCTGACTGATCATGCATTGCTTGCAAGAGACGACATCGACTTGGTCGCCGGCATGGGCCAGCTGGCCAAGGCCAGGCCGCACGCCTGCCTGCCACCGGTGATCGAGCGCGATATCCTGCTCGTCAGCGATTGGCCATCCGGCCTGTCCCGTGTTTGCCAGAGAGATCGGCATCCGGCATGCAGCGGTCAACTGGCGGGCCGGCATCCGCGTGCGCGGCACGCTGGCGCCGGATCCTCGACGCCAGGAGAATCTTGTCTCCGCAAAGCTTGCTCAAGGCTGCGATGGGCAGCTTCCCCATCTAAAAGTGACATAGCCTGGCTTTTTCCCGCCGGCCTGGCCAGAAAAAAACCAGCACGGCTACCAGTACGGCCAGCGCAGCGGCCAGCCACAGCACCGCCGCGAAACCGTCCACAAAGGCTTGCCGCGCCGTCTCTTGCGCCAGCGAGCGCAGCGGTGTCGGCAGCTGGCTGAAGGCTTCTGCCGCATTGCCGGCCACGATACGCCCCACCATTTCCGGCGACGCCCTCAGGCCATGCAGCCAGGCCAGGCGCTCGAACGAGGCCCCGGTACGCCACGCCAGCACGGCGCCCAGCCCGCCCACTGCCAGCACGATGCCCGTAAAGCGCGTGGTAGTGCTGATGCCGGAACCCATGCCGCTGCGTTCGCGCGGGATACAGGCGAGGATGGCTTTTTGCGTGGTGCCGTTCAACAATCCCGCACCGGCGCCGGTCACCACCATGCCCAGCGCAACCCAGCCATACGACAGGCTGGCAGCGGCCAGCGCGCTGGCCGCATTGCCCGCCGCCACGGTCGACAGTCCCGCCACCAGCATGCCGCGATCCATCAGCCAGGGACCAAGCAGCGGCGCCATACGCGAGAACAGCACCATGGCCACGGCGAACGGCAGCATGGCGCAGCCGGCCAGCACGGCGGAATAATCGAACGCGTTCTGCAGGTACAGCGGCAAAAAGGTCATCATCACCTGGGCCGAGACGGCATAGCCGAACATGCCCAGCACGGCGCCGGCAAAGGCGCGGCGGCGAAACAGCGCCAGGTCGATCATCGGCGCGCGCACGCGCTGCTCGGCGAGGACAAAGATGGCCAGCAGAACAAGGCCGGTGGCGAAACGCGCAACGGTGGCCAGGCTGCTCCAGCCAGTCACGCCGGACCCGATCAGGCCCCAGATCATGCAGAACAGGCCGCTTGAGAACAGCACCGCGCCCAATGGGTCCAGTCCGGTGCTGGCAGGATTGCGCGATTCGGCCACATGCCTGGCTACCAGCCACATCAGCAGCAGCACCACCGGCAGGTTCAGGTAGAAAATCCAGCGCCATCCGATGCCACTGGTAATCAGGCCGCCCAGCAGCGGCGCCACCGTCATCGCCACGCCCATGGCCGCGCCCCAGATCGACCAGGCGCGCGTGCGCTCGGCGTCGCCCTGGAAGGTGTGGCCGATCACGGCCAGCGCGGAAGTGAGCAGCAAGGCCGCACCCAGGCCCTTGACGGCGCGCGCCAGGTTCAGCACGAACGGCGTCCAGGCTGCGCCGCACAACAGGGATGCCAGCGCAAACACGGCCAGGCCGCACAGCATGACGCGGCGCCGCCCCAGGCGGTCGGCGATACTGCCGGCCGGCAGCAGGAACGAGGCGAACGCCAGCATATAGGCGCTGACCACCCACTCCACGTCGACGAAGCTGGCATCCAGGCTGCGCGCGATGGCGGGCAGCGAGACAGCCACCACATTGGTGTCGAGCATGATCAGCGCACAGACGGCGGAGCAGATATACAGGGTTTTATCGGTTCTTTTCATGAGGCCAGTGTAAGCTGGCATGCATTACATATTGTTATAAGACGATCGGCTTATAATTTATCAATGGTGAATACCGAGAAAGACATGGAACTGCGCCATTACCGCTGCGTACTGGTGGTGGCGCAGACGCTGCATTTTGCCAAAGCGGCGGCCGAGCTCGGTATTTCGCCGCCCGCGCTGACCAAGCAGGTGCAGGAGGCAGAAGCGCTGCTGGGCACCAGGCTGTTCATGCGCAGCAAGCGCAGCGTGGCGCTGACATCTGCCGGCGCCCTGTTCGTGGTCGAGGCGCAGCGCGCGCTGGAACAGCTGGCGCAGGCGCAGGAAGTAGCGCGTCGCGCCGGACGGGGCGAACTGGGCAAGCTGGAGATCGGCTATGTGGCGTCGGCCGTCTATGCCGGCGTGTTGCAGCGGGCGTTTGCCCGCTTCCGCGCCGCGCATCCGGGCGTGACGCTGCGCTCGCGCGAGCTGCCGATGGAGCGGCTGCCGGAATTGCTGGACCAGGGCCGGCTCGATTTTGCTTTTGTGCGGCCTCCGATGCAGTACCCGGAGGGGCTGGACAGCGTGGTGCTGCTGCGCGAGCGCTTTGTGCTGGCCGTGCCCGAAGGGAGTGCGCTGGCCGCCAGCAGCGGCGCACTCGAGGCGCAGGCGCTGGCGCGCCAGGAGCTGATCGTGCCGGAACAGGAAGATGGAACGCTGGAAGTGGCGCGGCGCGGCGGCTTTGCGCCGCAGATCGCCTCGCGCCCGGGCAGCCTGCTGGCGGTGCTGGCGCAGGTGTCCCTGGGGGCGGGCTGCGCCATTGTGCCGCAGGCCGTGATGGAGGGCATCAGGCTGCCCGGCGTGTGCTACCGCGCGCTGGCGGGAGCGCCGATTGCATCGGAAATCGCGGTGGCGTTTCGCCGCCACGAACACAACAGCGCCGCGCGCGCCTGGATAGCCCAGCTGCGCGCGGCGGCGCTACCGTGAGATGGCTCAAGGATCGAGCTCTGGTGGGGGGCGGCGCAATGCCATATGCTCCCATACCGCCACCAGCATCAGCACCACGGTCGTGATGCAGGCCAGGGTCAACGGCGAATACAGGCGGCCATACGCCATCGGGATCAGCGCCAGGATGATCAGGATGCCCAGCACATGCGACATCGGCGGCGCCGAGCGGTCGCTGCTGACCCATTTGAACAGCGCATTGCCCAACAGGTACAGGATCGGGCCGCCCAGCATGGCGCTGATGCCGGCAAAGCTGGTTTCATCGGGGTGCAGCAGCGACAATTCGTCCGCCACCGCGCTGACGATCACGCCGCCGATAATCAGCATGTGGATATACGTGTAGGCGCGGCGCGCGATGCGGCCCGGGTCTTTCGAGGCGGCGATATGCGTGTGGCCCAGCTCGGCGCCCTTGTCGAAATACAGCCACCACATGGCGATGCTGCCCAGCAAGGCAGAAATAAAGCCCAGCCAGTTGCCGGCGTTCCATTCCAGGCCGGAGAAATTGGCGCCTGTCACCAGCAGCGATTCGCCCAGGGCAATAATGACGAACAGCCCACAGCGCTCAGACATATGGTTGCCGTCGATATCCCAGTCGCCGGTGGTCGAGCGGCCCAGGCCGGGCACACCGAACAGCAGCCACGGCCCTGCCAGGTCGACCAGCAAGGCGCCGGCCCACCAGTAAATACGCACGGCGGGATCGGCCGCGCCGCCGAGCAGCCAGAATACGCCCGAGAACACCGCCCACAGCGCGATGCGCTGGAAATTGCGGCGCCGCGCCGCATCTTCGCCGCGCACCGCCCACAGCGCGAACAGCGGACGGCCCACCTGCATGGCGACATAGGCGCCGGCAAAGCCCAGGCCGCGCGTGCCGAATGCTTCGGGGATCGAGGACGACATCAGCAGGCCGCCCAGCATCAGCACGAACAGGCTGAGTCGCACCGGCATGCGTTCCGGATCGAGCCAGTTGGTAATCCACGAGGTATAGATCCATACCCACCAGACCGCCATCAGCAGCAAGGCTGTCTGCAGCCAGCCTTCGGCGCTCAGGTGTTCCAGCAGCGCATGCGACAGCTGCGTGACGGCAAACACGAAGACCAGGTCGAAAAACAGCTCGATCATGCCGACCTTGCCGCTATCGGCCCTGCCGCGCGTGCGCAGCAGCGATGTTTTCAATTCCATCTGTCTCGTTCCTTACAGTTTGACCGGGGTCGGCAATGGCTGGCCGGCAAAGTGCGCCTGCAGGTTGTCGACCACCAGCTGGCCCATCGCGTGGCGCGTTTCCACCGTCAGGCTGCCGACATGGGGCGTGAGCACCACATTGGGCAAGGCACGCAGCGCGGCCGGCACGCGTGGCTCGTCCGCAAACACGTCCAGGCCGGCCGCGCCCAGCGTGCCGTCCTGCAACGCTGCGATCATCGCTTCCTCGTCGATCAGCGCGCCGCGCGCGATATTGATCAGGGTGCCGGCTGGTCCCAGCGCGGCCAGCACTGCGGCATCGACCGCATGGCGCGTGGCCGGCGTGCCGGGCGCGCAGACGATCAGATAATCGCTTTCCTGCGCCAGGGCCAGCAGCGAGCCGGCGCGCGGCACGTCCACGCCCGGCTTGGCGCGCGGCTGGTAGTAGCGCACCTGCACGCCAAAGGCGGCCAGGCGCAGCGCGATGGCCTGGCCGATCTGGCCGAAGCCGAAAATGCCGGCCGTCTTGCCGCGCAGGCTGGAGGCCGGTTTGACAGGTTCGCGGCGTTCCCAGCCGCCGTCGCGCACGAAACGGTCGAGCAAGGCGATATGGCGGGCGCTGGCCAGCAGCCGGCCCAGCGCCACGTCGGCCACGTCATCCGTCAGCACATTCGGCGTGGTGGTGACGGCAATGCCGCGCGCGCGGGCTTCGTCCAGATCGACACCATCGAGGCCCACGCCATTGACGGCGATGAGTTCCAGCGCCGGCAGCGCATCCATGTCGGCGCGTTTCAAGCCCAGCGCGCCGGTGGTGACTACCGCGCGGATGCGGCTGGCGCGTTCCTGCAACCAGGCGGCGCGCTGTTCCGGCGCCACCTGCCACGCGTGGTGACAGGTGTAGCTGCGTTCGAGCTGCTCGTTGACGGCGGCGGAGGGGCTGGTGGCGAGTATCAGTATGTCGGGAAGCATGGGTGTCCTGGGTTGGTCTGTATTATTAGCAGACGCAACTTAGCATATTTGACGCCCGGCCGGGAATGGCCATGCCCTGTAACCCTGGCGTCAACAGGGTTGGTCACGTCCTAGGGACAAGGCACGCGCTTGACCTTGCCGGCCGTGCCGAACGGGTCCGCACCGCCCAACGGATTGGCCTGCATGGCAAAGCAGGTGGTGCCGGTGGCAGTGACGACGCGCGTGGCGGCGCGGCCATCGGCGGTCACATAATCCTCCACCCTGAGCGCCGGGCCGCCGCGCCAGGCACTGGCTACCATCGCCGAAAACTTGCTGTCGCTGTGCAGCTCGGGCGCGGCCAGCCACGGCTTGTCCTTTTTCTGTTCGGCGCGCAGGGCCTGGTCGATGGAACCGGCCGCAAGCCGGGCGCGCGTGCGCAAGTCGACTGCCGGTGCAGCGGGCGCGGTGTCTTCCGCGACCTCGCCTGGCGGTGCGGCCGGCGCCAGGGTGATGGTCTCGTCCGGTGCAACAGGCGGCGCTGCCGCCACGGCGGGCGGACGCTGGCGGACAGTCGTCGACGGCATGGGCATCGGCAACGGCATCGGCGGCGTGCGCGCCACTGGCCGGGGCGGAATCAGGGTCATGAAGGCCACTTCCGTATATTGCTTGAGCTGGCGTGGCGGCAACAGCAGCAGGTAGACGCCCAGCCCATGCACGGCCAGGATCAGCGCAACGGCGGCGCTTTTCAGGCTGATGCGATGTTCGATGCCGGGGTGGATGCCTTGCCTGTCCATGCTGTGTCCTGATAAGCGCCGTGGCGCGGTTCCCCATTCTAGGCACACTCGTCTGTTTCCATCAGGAATTCGGGCAGGTACCGTCTGGCGCCACCTTTCCTTGCATATCCTGCACCCAAGTCCCGGTGTTGCGTAAATGTCTGTACTTTTTATACAAAAATCGAACTATTTTGGCCACCGCTCACACGGGCAGCCTTGCTGGCTTATAATGATAATCATTCTCATTAACATTTAATCAAGAACGCCATGCGCCCATTTCGCCCAGTCCCTACTCCGTTTGCCCTTGCTGCTTTCCTCCTGGCCAGTTCCACCGCGATGGCGCAAAACTTGCCTGACGTTGCCGACGCGCAAACCATGCCGTCGGTGGTGGTCAACGCGTCGGCCGACGCGTCCGCCGAAGGCCTGTCGCGCGCGTATGCCGGCGGCCAGGTGGCGCGTGGCGGGCGCATGGGCATCCTGGGTTCGGTCGACATGATGGACTCGCCGTTCGGTTCGACTGCCTACACCCAGCAATTCATCTCGGACCAGCAGGCGCGCAGCGTGGGCGACCTGCTGCAGAGCGACCCGGCCGTGCGCCTGTCGCGCGGCTACGGCAATTTCCAGGAAGTGTATGTGATCCGCGGCTTCGCGCTGGACTCGGACGACGTGGCGTATAACGGCCTGTACGGCGTGCTGCCGCGCCAGTATGTCTCGCCGGAACTGCTCGAACGGGTGGAAGTGTTCCGCGGCGCCAGCGCCTTTCTGAACGGCGCGGCGCCGGGCGGCAGCGGCCTCGGCGGCGCCATCAACCTGATGCCCAAGCGTGCCGGCAATGCGCCGCTGACGGAAGTGACGGTCGGCGTGGAAACGGGCGGCCATGCCTACGCCGCCATCGATGTGGCGCGCCGCTTCGGCGAGCAGCAGGAATGGGGCGTGCGCGTCAATGCCGCCAAGCGCCAGGGCGAGACCAGCATCAAGCATGAAGACCACGACGTGGGCATGTTTGCCGTCGGCCTCGACTACCGCGGCCGTGGTTTCCGTTTTTCGGCCGATGCCGGCTACCAGAATTTCGACCTCGATGCGCCACGCCCGTCGGTCGGCACTTCGGGCGCGGCGGTGCTGCCATCGGCGCCCGATGCATCGCGCAATTTTGCGCAGCCGTGGAGTTTTTCCAAGGAACGCGATGTGTTCGGCACCGCGCGCGCCGAATATGACGTGGCAAAAGATGTGGTGGCGTGGGCCGCGTTTGGCGGGCGCAAGACGCGTGAATCGAACAGCCTGGCCAACCCTGCGCTGACGTCGGGCAATGGCGACGCCAGCGTGTACCGTTTTGACAATGCACGCAAGCAGGAAATCCGCACGGGCGAACTGGGTGTCCGCGGCAAGGTCAATACGGGCGGCATCAGGCATGCGCTGGTGGCCAGCTGGTCCGGGCACTGGAATGAAGCGAAGAATGCCTATGCCATCAGCGATTATGCCGGTCTGCCGACGAATATCTATCGTCCGGTCGATGCACTGCGTCCGGAGACACTGGCAGCGAACTCGGGCGGCGTAATGAGCGATCCGCGCCTGACGCAAAAAACCATCCTCAGCAGCTATGCGCTGGCCGACACCATGGCCTTCCTCGACGAGCGCCTGCTGCTGACCGTCGGCGTGCGCTACCAGCAGATCAAGGATGGCGCCTACGCTTACGGCACCGCCGTGCAGTACTCCAGCTACGACCAGAGCGCCACCACGCCGGTGGCCGGCGTCGTCTACAAGGCCAGCAAGAATGTGTCGCTGTATGCCAACTATATCGAAGCGCTGGTCAAGGGCCCCGTTGCCAGCGGCACCTACGGCCCGCAATCGACGCCGGTGACCAATCTGGGCGAGGTGTTTGACCCGTACAAGTCAAGGCAGAAGGAAATCGGCGTCAAGTATGACGGCGGCAAGCTGGGCATGAGCGCCTCCGTGTTCTCCACCGACAAGCCATCGCTGGTGATCGCCGGTACGCGCGCCGACCTGTCCGGCAAGCAGCGCAACCAGGGCCTGGAACTGTCGGTGTTCGGCACGCCGGTGACGGGCGTGCGCCTGCTGGGCGGCCTGACCTGGCTCGATACCGACCTGCGCAAGACCGAGGGCGGCGTCAACCAGGGCAACCAGGCCATCGGCGCGCCGAAAACCCAGGTCAGCCTGGGTGGCGAATGGGATGTGCCGGGCGCGCCAGGCCTGAGCCTGAACGCCCGCACCGTCTACACCTCGACCCAGTATGCGGACCTGGCCAACACCAAGCAGCTGCCCTCGTGGACCCGCCTCGATATCGGCGCGCGCTACCTGACGCAAGTGGCCGGCCGCGACGTGACCCTGCGCGCGCGCGTCGATAACGTCACCGACCGCAACTACTGGTCGTCGGCCATATCGTCGTTCGGCGCCGGCAGCCTGGTATTGGCTGCGCCGCGTACGGTGGTGGTGTCGGCGACTGTGGCGTTTTAAGGCGTTGCCAACAATCTTGTCGGATTACGGCCTTCGCCCTGATCCGACCTGCGACGCCTTACAATACGGGCATGAACCTGCGCCCTGTTTTTCTCCTTTCGCTCGCCCTGTCGCTTCCCGCCGCCGCCCAGCAAGCAACTCCCTGTCCGCATGCGGCCTGGAAAGGCGGT
>NZ_DAMAGB010000020.1:64450-84506 GCF_031995485.1 Janthinobacterium sp. | reverse complement strand
ACGGCGTCGACCAGCTGATGGTGGAGGGGGCGGTTGAAAATCCTTATGGAATCGGCAATTTCCGCTGTGACGTGCACGTCGAAAAAGTCGGCGTGACGACCACCTCCATGCGCGCCGTCGCGTACAACCACACCATTTATGCCACGGAGTGCTTTGTCGACCAGCTGCTGGTTGCGGCCCGTCAGGACCCGGTCGCCGGGCGGCTGGCCATGCTGGACCGCAGTGCGCCGCGAATGGCCAATGTGCTGCGTGTCGCGGCCCGCAAAGCTCAGTGGGGTGTGGCGCGGCGGGCGCCCGGGCATGCCTTGGGCGTCGCCGTCTCGAGCGCGTTCAATACGTTCGTGGCCGAGATTGCCGAAGTCTCCGTTGGCGAGGGCGGGGAGCCACGGGTGCACCGTGTCTGGTGTGTGGTCGACTGTGGTATCGCCGTCAATCCGGATATCGTGCGGGCCCAGATGGAGGGGGCCATCGGATATGGCCTGAGCATGTTCCTGTATGGCGGCATTACCCTAGACCGCGGGGTTCCGCAGCAGCATAATTTCAATGATTACCGGGTGCTGCGCATGAATGAAATGCCTGCGGTCGATGTGACGATTATCGCTTCGGACCAGAAGCCCACCGGCGTCGGCGAAGCCGGCTTGCCGACCATCGGGCCGGCAGTCGCCAATGCGCTGGCGCGTTTAGGCCGGCAGCGGCCGTCTGTACTGCCGATGGTCAAGCCGGCTTGACCGATAAATCGCCGCCCGCACATCCTGTTTCCCGCTACCCGCATCAGGATGAGGCAATTGCGGGGGGCGGGATGGTGCCGCGCCGCCAGTATGCAGCGGAAGTGCATCAAAATTGCCTCGCCGTTGGCAGGGGCCTTCGCAACCTCTGCCTGGATTAACTGTGCGCGGTGCATCTGCTGCAACTCAGAGAGGACAGACCGTCCGTTTAGTCCGGAGCTTTCCCTGCCTTTTTCCGCGCTGGAAACGACGTTATCGTTCTGCTTGCCGGATCGCTGCGTCGTATTGACTGTTGGCGCAGCGATTCTCCGGGCCGGCTGACATGCCGGCCACCAACCAAGGAGAAAAGCATGATCGATTCAAATAATCAAACCACCGCTTTGGTCGAGAAACTCGAACGCCAGCGCTGGGATTTGATGCTGGCTGCCGATGTGGAAGGTAGCGCAGCACTGTTGTCGGACGACGCGGTGTACATCCATTCGAGCGGGCTGCGTGACGACAAGGCCAGTTTCATCAATAAATTCCGCGACGGCGTCTTCGTTTATCACATGGCGAAGCCTGAACTCGATACCGTCTCCGCGCTGGGCGATAACGGCCTGTTTGGCAGTGGTACGGTGCGCATGCAGGCCACTGTCGGTGGTGTCATCCGGAATATGCATTCGATGTTCTCCGTGGTCTGGCGGCTCGAAAATGACGTATGGCGTCTGCTGCTGATCCAGACCACGGCTATCCCGGCCTCGAACGTCTAGGCCGTTTTCACTTTAATTGGAGCTTTTTTATGTCAGTCAAACAAAGAACTTACGTTATCACCGGTGCCGCCTCAGGTATCGGCCTCGTCACGAAACAGTTGCTGCAGGAGCGCGGGCACCGCGTCATTGGTGCCGACCTGCGTGACGCCGAAGTGATCGCCGACCTCAGTACCACAGAAGGCCGGGCCAGCCTGGTCAGCCAGGTCACCGCCCTCAGCGGTGGTGCGATCGACGCCGTGCTGGCCGTTGCCGGAGTCGACGTCAACGGCCCGATCACGGTCGCCGTCAACTATTACGGCGCCATCGCCACGCTTGAGGGCTTGCGGCCACTGATGCTGGCCTCGGATGCGCCGCGCGCTGTCGCCGTCTCATCGATCACCTCGGTCCATCCGTTCAATGAGCAGTTGTTGAATGCGATGCTCGAAGGTACCGAGGCGCTGGCGCTGGAAAAAGCAGCAGAAGAGAAGTTCGTGTATGCCACGAGCAAGCGGGCCTTGTCGCGCTGGATCCGTCGCAACGCACTGAAAGCTGAATGGGCTGGAGCCAATATTCCGCTCAACGCCATCGCACCCGGCTTGGTGAAAACGGAGCTGTTGAAGCGCTTGTTCGACGAGCCGGAAACACGCAAACGCATCATCGCCGGGACGCCAATGCCACTGGGTGGCCCGTATGAGCCTGTCGCCGCAGCTGAGCTGCTGGCGTTCCTGGCCAGCCCGCAAAACGGCCATATTACCGGCCAAAGCATTTTCATCGACGGCGGTGCCGATGTGGTGATCCGTGGCGACTCGGCCTGGTGATGGCATGCCGCGTCGTTGAGGGCGCGGCATAACGCAGGTGCGCCCGGTATGGGTGCACCTAGCTTACGGGCGGTGTCTGGGGGCGCTTTATTCAGATCGGATAGGGAATCAAACCGATGCGGGGCTATTTTCAGCCAGTTGCCAGTCGGATTGACGCAGCGGCACCTCGGCGCTGACGAAATCGATGAAAGCACGCAGTTTCGGCGTCATGTGTTTGCCAGACGGCCATAGCAGGCGAAAGGTATTTTGCTCGACGGTGTACTGGTCCAGAACACGCACCAGGGAACCCGTTTGCAGCGCATCTTTGACGGTGAAGTCGGACATGTATGCAATGCCGACGCCTTCCAGCGCGAAGCAGCGGCGTGCTTCGTTAGTGTTACATGTAATGCGGCGCCCCAGGCCAAGCTCCGGTGCACCCGGTTCCTGCCGTAACTGCCATGTCTGCAGTCGGCCGGTATTGGGCATGCGGAACTGAATGCAGTCGTGCTCCAGCAGGTCGCTCGGGTGTTGCGGCGTCCCACGGCGGGCGAAATAGTCGGGCGACCCGACCAGCCACATCTGGAACGAGCCCAACGTGCGCGAGGTCAGCCGCGAGTCGTCGATGCTGCCGCTGCGGATCACGGCGTCATACCCTTCCTCGATGACATCGACCTGGCGGTTGTCGAAGTCCAGATCCAGCTCCACTTCAGGGTACCGTTTCTGGAACGCTGCCAGCGTCAGCACGAACGGTTCGCTGATCATCGGCAGGCCAATGCGCAGCCGGCCGCTTGGCATGCGCGTCGTCTGCGACAGCTCGGCCCATGCCGCGTCGAGCTCGTTCAGAATCCGTCGGGCCCGCTTCAAAAACATCTGACCTTCCGCTGTCAGCGTGACGCTGCGTGTGCTTCGATGAAACAGCCGTATGCCAAGGCTTTGTTCCAGCCGGGTAATGCTCTTTCCGATGCCGGATGCGGACACGCCGACGGCCCTTCCCGCACCGACAAAGCTGCGCGTGTCGGCCACGTGCACAAATACGTTCAGAGCAAAGCTATCCATGGGTTGCACCTCCTGATGTTGATGTTTGTCGTACGATGATACGGAGCACCGACGGAAACTGTTGTGACGGGTACCGGTAGCATGCATGCCGTTGCGCAAGAGATAAATGCGGTCTGGTGGCGGGACAGAACGGACAAAACGTCCGCAAATCGTCGAGGCGATTGCACACTGCGATGCGGACGGAAGCTCCGCACTGACCGGACGGCCAGCGGGATGTTTCATCGGGGCGATTCCCCGTATTCTTTGCGGCAGCTGGGCAAATGCGGGAAATTCCGGAAACGCCGGCTTCAACAGGAGAAGACCATGCAATATGCACCATCAATCCGTCTCAATGACGGCACCGACATTCCGCAATTAGGCCTGGGCGTCTGGCAACTGGATGATGAGGAGGCCCGGCAATCGCTGCTGCATGCCTTCGAGACCGGTTACAGGCATGTTGACACTGCCATGATTTATGGCAACGAAGTGGGCGTTGGCCGCGCAATTGCCGAGTCGGGGCTGGCGCGCGACGACATTTATGTCACGACCAAGCTGTGGAATGCCGACCAGGGGTACGACGCGGCACTGCGCGCCTTTGACGAGAGCCTGGCGCGTCTCGGGTTGGAATACCTTGACCTCTACCTCATCCACTGGCCGCTGCCCCGTAACGATAATTACGTCGATTCGTGGCGTGCCCTGATACGCCTGCGAGACGAGGGGCGGATCCGTTCCGTTGGCGTCAGCAACTTCAACATGGGACATCTGCAGCGTCTGGCAGATGAGACTGGCATCGCGCCAGCCGTAAACCAAATCGAACTGCATCCCGATTTCATGCAAAAAGAGCTGGTCAAGTTTTGCGTTGCGAAAGGCATTGCTGTCGAGGCATGGAGTCCGTTGGGTCAAGGGGGGACATTAATCGAAAACCCTTTGCTGGTGGCGATTGGCGCAGCACATGGCAAAACCACGGCGCAGGTGATTTTGCGTTGGCACGTTCAGCATGCCTATATTGCCAATCCACGCTCGCGCAATCCGGCGCGAATTGCCGCCAACTTCGACGTCTTTGACTTTTCCTTAACTTCCTTGGAGATGGCTGCGATCGACGCGCTCGATTCTGGCAATCGCCTGGGGCCCGATCCTGAGCAGTTGCATGCCACCCGTTTATGAGGAATGGCTGACTGTTTGACGGTCGCAGCAAGGCGTTGACGGGTTTGGCACAGCAACCTCTGCGCCAGGAACCGTCGTCCATCCTGCTGGACATTAGTTCCCGGTAGGCCATCTTGTTGGCTGTTATTTCTGTAACTACCATGTACTCAGTGCCAGTTATCCTGACTGGCCCGATAACCGGGCGTGGCAAAGCGCTCGTGTTCTGGAGGTTGTATGACAATAAAAATGACACGACGCGGCGTACTGACGCTTGGCGCCAATACGGCACTTGCAGCCTTGGCTGCCAGCGCCCCCGTGTTTGCTGCGAGTGCGACCGAATCCCGACGAACTGGCGCCGCCGGCACAGGCAAGCGTTACGACGTAGTGATCGTCGGTGGAGGTTCGGCCGGAGCGGTGATGGCAGCGCGCATGAGCGCCAATACCCAGCGCCAGGTACTGTTGCTCGATGCGGGCCCAAACTTTATGCCCGATAACTATCCGGCAGTTTTAGCTGATGCAAATATCGTCGCCGGTTCCCCCACGTTCGACTGGCATTACCAAAGCCAGGATGCGGCCAGGCTGGGGCACGATATTGCCGTGCCGCGTGGTCGGGTGATTGGTGGCAGTTCCGCCGTGAACGCGGCCGTAGCGATGCGCACCCGTCCGGCGGACTTCGCTCGCTGGTCACGTCGCGGCATCGAAAACTGGGCATGGCCAGATGTGCTTGCCACGTACCGCGCGATGGAGAACACAGCCTCAGGTGAAGATGCATGGCATGGCCGCAGCGGTCCATTCCCGATACGCCAGCGGACGCCGGCCGAAAACACACCATCGATGCGCGCCTTCGTTGCTGCCGCTGAAGCCGTCGGCCTGCCACCTGTCGCCGACTTCAATGGCGCCCATCAGCACGGCGTGGGTCCTTATCCGTTGAACGTGATTGATGGTAAGCGTATCAACACCGGAATGGCGTATCTGACTGCGGAAGTACGGGCGCGCCCTAATCTGACCATACGCGCAGGTGCCGAGGTGGATCGTGTGGTGATCCAGAATCAGCGTGCTGTTGGCGTACTTCTGTTGAATGGCGAAACGGTCATGGCCGGGGAAGTAATCCTGTCATCAGGAACCATTGGCAGCCCGTCCATCCTGATGCGCTCTGGTATCGGTCCGAGTGGCCACCTGGCCGAAATGGGCATCGCCACTGTGGTCAACCTGCCCGTAGGCGAGCGTTTGCAGGACCATCCCTTCTTTTACAATGTGTATGCACTCAAGGAGAACGCGAAGTCGATGACCCCGGCCGCCGGTGCCATCGCATGGACCCGTTCCCGGCATGCGGCGCCAGACGATCTGGATCTGCATATTTCGGCCACTCATCTGATCGACCCGAGGGCAAGCCCGACCGGCGGGGCAATCGTGCTCGCTTGCGCCGTCACCTTGCCAACATCAATGGGCAGCTTGCGCTTGTCTAGCCGCGATCCACGTGCGGCGCCACGCATCCGCTACAACTTTTTTGAGCAAGACAATGACCTGGACCGCATGGTCGAAGCAGTGACGCTGTCGCGCGAAATAGGTCGCAGCGCACCATTCGCGGAACTTATTGACCACGAAATGGCGCCAGGTAACAAAGTGGACGGTGATAAGGCGCTACGGCAGAACATCGTCGCCAGCGTCGCCGGGTATCAGCATCCAACTTCGACCGTCCCGATGGGTACGGCAAACGATAACTCGGCCGTCGTAGATTCCTGGGGGGCGGTCCGCGGCATCTCCGCCCTGCGCGTGGTGGATGCATCCATCATCCCTGACATTCCCTCCGTGGCAACCAACGTCACAACGATCATGCTGGCGGAGCGCATCGCCGCCCATCTGGTCGCCTAGGAACGGGCTTTGCAGGTTTTGTGGACGCGGCGGGTACTGGCGGTGCTGTCCGATACCCGCCCGCCGGCCATCGCTCGAGGTCGACGAGCCAGGAAAATCTCAGGGTTTTTGGCGACGACATGAACGGACAAACGGCCACCATGGCGAGCTCCCCAACCTTCCCGCTTCGTGTGCCGTCGTTGTTGATGGCATCGGAGCGACGTCCGACGCAGGCAGTAAAGGGGCTGTTCCACGCCGGCCGCGCCAGGTCGATGAGTAAGACTGACGGCCGGGGGCACTCGCTTCAGGCCGAATGTGGCGCAAACAGCAAGTCGCGTAGCCTGATGATTTCGCGTTCACCTTGTTCCAGCGCTGTTGTACTGGTGTGCACAGAATACATGCCACTGACGAGCTCATGCGGATGTTTGATCGCGGAGCCAAGCACGAACTCGGTTGGGCCCTGCGCGATGACTTCGATAGCTTGCTCGCCGGCTTCAAATACCGCCACTTCCCGTTCGATCACAGTGCCGCCGGTGCGCAATGCTCCGGATGCTACAGCAATCCAGGCGACATCATGGCCAGCCGGAGGGGTGTACTTCCAGACCTCGCCGCCGGCCAGTCGGACGTGTAAATAGTTAATGGACGCACGCGGGCGGATGGAACTCGTGGCTTCGCCGTGGCTGCCGATCACAACACGGGCGGGGCCGTGCTGCGGCACCTGTTCGGAGGACAGGTATTGGCTCTGTGAGGCGCCATTTTCGTCTTCGGGGGGCAACGCCAGCCAAAGTTGAAATCCTAACGCGTGCGATGCATCGGCAGGCGTGCCCTGATGCCAAATTCCGCCGCCGGCGCTCATCCATTCGACGTTGTCCTTGGTGAGAACTCCTTGGGCGCCGGTTGATTCACGGTAGGCAAGCGCGCCGTCCAGAATCACAGTGACGGTCGCAATGCCGGAATGTGGATGCATGCCCATTTTATGTCGGCTTGCATGTAATTCGAAGAGGTCGAGAAAGATGAACGGCTTAATCATTGCGCCGATGTCGCCAGGGCTGACCAGCCTTGTAATTCCGCCGTGGTCCCTGCCTTTTGTGCGAAACGCTACCTGGCGTCCCATAGGCTCGGGATTGCTGTGAGGCGTGGGGCTGAAAAACGTTTTGATACTCATGGCTACTCCATTTTTTTGCGCAGAAAGGTTAGCGCCGTGCAGGAAACATGAGATCAATGATAGGGGCGAGAGCGGCATCGGGGTAGCGCATGAAACTAGATGGATTGAATCAATAAAGAGGATATATGCTGGATGCGATGTCGATGGACCAGTTGCGCACTTTTATTGCGGCGGCTGACGAAGGTAGCTTTTCAGCGGCGGGCCGTAAGTTGCGCCGGGCGCAATCTGTCGTGAGTACAACGCTTGCGAATCTGGAACTTCAACTGGGGTTTCAGCTCTTCGAACGGACAGGGCGTTATCCTCAGTTGACGGAGAAAGGGCGCGCCTTGTTAAGTCAAGCCAGAGTTGCGGCCAACAGCATGGACGAGTTCAAAGCGAAAGCAAGAACGCTGGCTGAGGGACTTGAACCGGAACTGGCGATTGCGGTTGACGTGATGTATCCAATTGAACGTCTGACGAGCGCCGTCCGCGCATTTCACGTTGCGTTCCCCGGCACACCGCTGCGCTTGTACGTTGAAGCGCTTGGCGCTGTGGTGCAGCCATTGATAGACGGGAAATGCAGGATTGCGGTGATCGGCTCGCTTCCTGACATGCCGTCAGGCTCCGTATCCGAGTATCTGCTGAGCGTGGACGCGGTCGCCGTCGCGGCGCCAAATCATCCCCTGGCGTCTATCGAGGGCGTTGTCTTGCGCTCTGCCGCCATCGAACACGTGCAACTGGTGCTCACCGACCGTTCGGATTTGACGCATGGTCGTAACTTCAGTGTCATGTCAGCGCAAACTTGGCGCTTGGGTGACATGGGCGCAAAGCACGCGTTTCTCCGAGCGGGTCTGGGATGGGGATTTATGCCTGGGCATATGGTGGATGACGACATCCGGACCGGGTGCCTAGCAAGCCTTTTTCTGGAGCCTCATCCGACTGAAAGTGCAGGCTTTGCGATGCATGCGGTATACATGAGGGCGCATCCCCCTGGCCCGGCGGGCCGTTGGTTCGTCGACCGGCTCAAACTCGCGTAACGCAGAAATTTCCGGAGATGAACTCGTTCGCGATCCGGCTGGCGGCGCGCGTCGAAGGTCTCACAGTAGTCCGCCCTCCGCACAAGGAAATGCTGTTTGACCACTGGGTCTATAATTGACCGTGCGTAATTATTTGGAAGATAACTCAGTGCTAGATCTTAATGACTTCCGCTATTTTGTGCGCATTGTAGAGTGTGGGGGGATCACGGCTGCCAGCCGTGTCCTCGACATGCCCAAGTCGACTGTGAGCCATCGATTACAGGAATTGGAGGCTGCGCTGGGCGTGCGGCTGCTGAATCGGACCTCGCGTAATCTGGGTATGACCGACGCCGGTGCATTGTTTTACGATCACGCCATCGCCATGCTTGAAAAGGCCGAGCAGGCTGAGAATGCCGTACGGGAACGCCTGTCGGAGCCGAGCGGAACGATCCGCTTCACCACGGCGGTGGCGACATCGCTCTTTGCGATACAGCCGATCCTGTCCGAATTCATACGCCGATATCCAAAAATCAAGCTGATACAGTACACCAGCGACGACCAGGCCGATATTGCGGGAGGCAGCTACGATCTGGCGATTCGGGCCCACACCGGCCCACTGACTGATTCGCAACTGGTGCAACGTACGCTGGCGCCCGCTCCATGGTTTCTTTACGCCAGCCCAGATTACCTGGAACAGCGCGGCGAGCCGCATGCCCCCAAAGAGCTGGAAGGGCACGACACGCTGCTCATGTTGCGTCCGGGCCGCCCGTCAGCATGGCGCCTTCGGCACCGGGTCGATGGCGAAGTGACGGTACCGGTGGCGCCCCGATTGGTGAGTAACGATATCGTCATGCTAAAGCAAGCCGCCAATGACGGGCTGGGAATCGTGTCGCTACCGGCGTATGTCTGTCGGCAGGACGTTGTGGCGGGCAGGCTGGTGCGCGTGTTGCCGGAGTGGTTGACGGGGGAGGCCAGCATCACGGCGGTTATCCCATTTCGCCACGGACTACTGCCATCCGTGCGCGTGTTTCTTGACTACCTGATCGAGCAGATACCCAGAACGATTGCCTGAATGTCGCTGACGTGATCGAATGTCCACGTCATCGGATAGCAGTTCCAGAAAAACGCGCTTGTTGGCGGGCGCTTCCATGCCTGGCATGCGCGGGGTCGGCCTGCGCGCCCGATGAGCATGCGTCCATCCTTTCGCGCTGCAGGGCCTCGCCTTGGGAGAATGGAATGGAAAGCATGGATATAAACGTCCTGAGGACGTTGCGCGACTGGCGTCCCGCAGGTGAGCGAGTACTGCTGGCAACGGCGGTACGGACTTGGGGCTCGCCCCAAGTCCGTTCGGTGCAATGCTGGCGCTGCGTCAGGATGGCCGTACGGTAGGGTCGGCGTCATTCCGGTATCGGACCCTGAGTGTCCGATACCGGCAGTTCGTCGTGCGGGTAGAAATACAGAATCAAGACGAGCGCTTGCTGGCAAACACCGCCCCCGCCAGTACGATAAAGGTGCCGACAATCACCTTCTGCCAGGTGCTCGGCACGCCGGCCAGGATCAGCACATTGTTGATCAGCGTGACCAGCAGCACGCCCAGCAAAGTGCCGCTGACGCTGCCGCTGCCGCCCGTGATGCGCGCGCCGCCGAGAATCACGGCGGCGATCACGTCGAGCTCCATGCCGACCAGGTCGAACGGGTTGGCCAGGCGCGTGCTCGATACATGCACGATGCCGGCCAGTCCGGCCAGGAAACCGGCGTAGCCGAACACGAACAGGTGAACGGTGCGCAGGTTGTAGCCCAGGCGCTCGGCGATCGGCAGGCTGCCGCCGATCGCGTACACGGCGCGGCCCATCAGGGTGCGGTTCAGCAGCCACCAGGTCAGGCCGGCAGCGGCAACCAGCACCAGCACGGTGGCCGGCAGCACCGCATGCACGCCGGTGGCCGTGTCGTGGCGCCAGACGGCCAGCTTGCCGAAGGCGTCCATCGAGTGCGGCACGTTCATGAAGAACACGGTGCCGATAAAGGTCAGCAAAATGCCGCGGTACAGGTACTGCGTGCCGATCGTGACGATCAGCGACGGGGCTTTGAGCCAGTCGACCAGCAGGCCATTGAGCACGCCAAGCAGCGTGCCGCCGACGGCGCCGGCGACCAGGATCACCACCATGCTCGTTTCGGGGAACTGCGTCATCACCAGCTTGGTAATGCCGTACATGGTCAGCGCCGCGATGGCCGCGAACGACACGTCGATGCCGCCGGCGGCCAGCACGATCATCACGCCCAGCGCGAACAGGCCCAGCACGGTACAGGCGCGCACGATGTCGAACACCATCGCCAGCTGGAAGAACTCGGGATTGATCGCGCCCACCACCAGGCAGACGGCGACGATCAGGGCCAGCGTGAACAGCTGCGGATGGCGCGCCAGGCGCTGGCGCAGCGTGATTTTCGGTGCGCCCAGATCGGCCGGCGCCAGGGGCACGGTAGTACTTTTCATGGTCGTGGTATTCATGCAGCCACCTTGCTGTCGGAAATAAGGGCGTGATACAGGGTTTCTTCGGCCAGGCCTTCGGCGTCAAAGGTATTGGCGATCTGCCCCTTGCGCATCATCAGGATGCGGTCGCAGTTCTGCAGCAGCTCGGGCAGGTCGTCGCTGACCAGCACCACGGCCAGCCCATCTTCGGCCAGGCGCTGGATGATGCGGTAGATGATGTCTTTTGAACCGACATCGACGCCCACCGTCGGGCCGTGCAGAATCAGCACGCGCGGATGGATCGCCAGCCAGCGGCCGATCAGCACGCGCTGCTGGTTGCCGCCCGAGAGCGACTGCACCGGGCGGTCGACATCGGGCGTGGCGATCTGCAGGTCCTTCACGGTAGCCAGCGCCAGCGCCTGCGCGCGGCCGGCATCCAGCGCGCCGAAGCGGCTGCGCAAGGTATTGAGCACCGTGGTGATGATGTTCTCGCGGATGGATTTATCGAGGAACAGGCCTTCGCTGAGGCGGTCTTCCGGCACATAGCCGATGCGGTGGGCGATCGCGTCGCCCGGCTTGCGCAGGGTGATCTGCTGGCCGTCGAGATAAATCGATCCGCTGTCCGCGCCGTGCACGCCGGCCAGCGCCAGCGCCAGTTCATTGCGGCCCGAATCGAGCAGGCCCGTGATGCCGAGGATTTCGCCCTTGTGCAGGGTCAGGTCGACGCCGGAAAAATAGCCGCGCCGGCCCAGGCCCTGCACGCGCAGCAGTTCGCCGTTGCCGTGCGAGCGGCTGCGGTAGCGGCCGCCGTCGAGGTCCTTGCCCGTCATCGCATGCGTCAGTTCGGCCTTGGTGAAGTTGGCAATCGGTCCCTGCACCACCTTGGCGCCGTCGCGAAACACGATGGCCTGGCCGCCGATGGCGTAGCATTCGTCGAGCTTGTGGCTGACGAACAGCACCGCCACGCCTTGCGCGCGCAGGCCTTCGATCACGGACACCAGGTTGTCGACTTCCTTTTGCGTCAGCGAGGTGGTCGGTTCATCCATGATCACCATCTTCGCGCTGGTGGCCACCGCGCGGGCGATCGCCAGCAGCTGGCGCGTGGCGATCGGCAGTTCATCGGCGCGGGTAGACAGGAAGTGGGCGTCGTGCGGCAAGCCGACGGCGGCCAGCGCGCGCGCGGCGGTGGCGTCCACCACGCGGCGGTCGAAGCGGCGCGCCAGCCGGCCATTGCCGGCCACCAGTTGCTCGCTCAGCGCCACATTTTCGGCCACGCTCATGTTCGGCAGCAGCGACAGGTCCTGGTACACGGTCTCGATGCCGAGCGCCAGCGACTGCAGCGGCGTCAGCGCGTCATGCGGCTGGCCGTTGATGGTAATGCGTCCTTCGCTGGGGGGATGGGCGCCGGAAATGATCTTGATCAGGGTGCTCTTGCCGCAGCCGTTTTCGCCCAGCAAATGATAAATTTCGCCGGCTTCGATGGTCAGGTCGACGCCGCGCAGTGCATGCACGCCGGCATAGCGCTTGTGGATGCCTTCGAGCTGCAAAAATGTCTTCGACGTGGCCGCCGGAATGGGGGTGGTACTGGTCATGAATCGATTCTTTCTGCGATAGACGATGTCGCACGCGGCCGGCGTGCGATAGACGTTGCCGCATGGAGCCGGGGTTTTGACCTTTTGGCTCCATGCCAATCAACTTTCAACGCCTGACAAAACCGTAGCGAGCGGATGTGAGTTGTGGCCGAGAAGCGCAGCTGTGCGTATGCACAGTGAGCATCGCCGGCCGCAAATCGCACCGCGCAGTAGGTTTGGTCAGGTGTCCTCAGAACGCGTATTTCTTGTAGTTGGACTTGTCTACTTCGACCCACGCTTTACCAGTAACGATAATGCCCACGCCAGGACCTTTTTTGACGGTGACCGCGTTATAGCCCGGTACGCCCATGTCCATGCCGTTGGTGATCGTCTTGCCTTGCACCAGCATCAGCGCTGCCTTGTTCATCATGATGCCGGCGTCTTTCGGATCCCAGAAGGCGATGCCGCCAACCGCGCCCGATTCCAGGAACTTGGCCGCTTCGCTCGGCAAACCGGTGCCGTACACGCAGATCTTGCCGGTCAGGCCAGCTTCTTCGATGGCGCGGCCGATGCCCAGCACGTCCAGCGAGGAGGAACCCTGGAAGCCCTTGATGTCCGGATGCTTGCGCAGGATTTCCTTGGCCTTGCCGTAGGCTTTTTCGGCATCGTTGGCGGTTTCGTTTTTCGCGTCGACCAGCGTCATCTTCGGATACTTCTTGGCGTTGTTGGCGCCGCCGTCAGCCCACTGCACCTGCGACTGGCTGCCCAGGGAACCGAGCAGGGAGGACCATTTGCCGGTCTTGCCCATGCATTCGGCCAGGCGCTCGTTCAGGCGCGCGCCGTAGGCGGTGTTGTCGAACGCTTCGATATCGACCAGGGTGTTTTTCTGGTTGTCCGCTTCGTGCGTGACGACCTTGATGCCGCGGTCCAGCGCGCGCTTGAGCACCGGCTCCAGGGTCAGCGGATCCATCGAGACGACGGCAATCGCATCGACCTTCTTGGCCACCAGATCTTCCACCAGGCGCTGCTGCTGGGCGGCGTCCGACTGGGCCGGGCCGATCTGGCGCGCATTGACCACGCCAGGGTTGGCGGCGCCGAATTCCTTGACGCCCACTTCCATGCGGTTGAACCAGCTCATGCCGGTGATTTTGACGACGGTGACGATATCGACCGGCTTTTTATTCTGTGCGTGCAGCACGCCGGCAACCGACAGGGATCCCAGGGCGATGATGGCGGCGGCGCATTTTGTTTTCGTAAGCATGTTGTCTCCAAACCCTCGTTATGTATTCGTTGAACCAGGAGGGGACTGGGTCAGCGTTGCGCTTTTGCGCGGTGTAAAAAGACGGTAATCGGCGAAATTGATGCGGGCCGAAGCCAGGAAGCACAGCAGCAGCAGGCCCCATGCACAATCGCGGAAGAAATTCGAGATATCGAGCAGGTTGAAGGTGCTCGACAGCAGCTGCAGCGCGGTGGCCGAAAAGAACAGGCAGACCATGCGGCCATAGCCGCCCTGCGGACGCACGCCGGCCATCACCGCCACCAGGATGGCGATCAGGAGATACGAGCTGCCGTAGTCGGCTTTCACGCTGGCGGTGCGGGCCGCGATGATCACGCCGGCCAGGCTGGCCAGCACGCCGCACAGGGCGTAAGTCACCACCAGCATGCGCGTGCCGGGAATGCCTGCATAGCGCGCGGCCTTGGCATTGGTGCCGAGCAAAAACAGGCGGATGCCGAACGGGCTGTAACGCAGCAGCCAGCCGATTGCCAGCAGCACCACCATGAAGATAATGAACGGGATCGGCACGCCGAACAGGTTTTCATTGCCGATCATCGACATCGGCTCGGCGCTGGCCAGGCGCACGCTGGAACCCTTGCTCAAGACGACGGCGGCGCCGGTAAAAATCAGCTGCGTACCGAGGGTGCACAGGATGGGCGTCAGGCCCACGCCGGCGATCAGCCAGCCGTTGAGCAGGCCGCCCAGCAAACCAGTCGCCAGCGCGACCAGAATGAAGGTGCCCGTATAGCCCCACGGCGTGGCGTCCGCATCGACCAGCAGCGGCACCACGGTGGCGGCCACCACGCCGGCCAGGTTGGCCATGCCGAGACCGGACAGGTCGATGCCGCCGTTGCCGGCGATCATGGCCAGCGAGACGCCGATGGCCAACAGGGCCAGTTCGGGCAGCTGGCTGGCCATCGACTGGAAGTTGTACACGTCGAGGAAGTCGCCATGCGACAGCACGGTCGCGGCAACCAGGATCAGGACGTTAATGCCCACCAAAAAATTCAGCTGTGGGTCGGAAAACTGGCGCTTCATGGCGACTCCAAAAGGTATTCAAAAACGAAAACGCGGTGTGAAAATTCAGTCCTTTGCCAGCAGCGCATCGACATCGGCGCGCTGCGGCATCGACGGCGCCGTGCCGGCGCGCGTGACCGAAATGGCGGCCAGCGCTGCGGCGAAGCGGGCCGCCTCGCGTGGCGTGGCGCCTTCGGCCAGCGCGGCCGCAAAGCCGCCATTGAAGGCGTCGCCGGCGCCGGTCGTTTCCAGCACGGGGCCGGCATTGAACGGTGAAATCAGCACCGATTCGGTGGCGCTGTGCAGCAGGGCGCCTTGCGAACCGAGCGTGATCAGGGCGCAGCCGACGCCGCGCGCCAGGAACGCGTCGCCGGCGGCGCGCGCTTCATCGAGGTTGGTGACGGGCAGGCCGGTCAGGATGGCCGCTTCGTGTTCGTTCGGGGTGATGAAGTCGCACAGCGGATAGACGGCATCGTCAAACGGCAGCGCGGGGGCGGGGTTGAAGACGGTGAGGGTGCCGGCGGCGCGGGCGATCTGCAGGCCGCGCAGGGCGGCGTCGGCCGGCTGTTCCAGCTGGGTGACGAAGACGCGCGCGGCGGCGATATCTTCTGCCGCTGCTTCCACATCGGCCACGCCGATCAGGCTGGCCGCGCCGGACACCACGATGATGGCGTTGTCGCCGTTTTTTTCGTTCAGGTAGATGAAGGCGGCGCCGGTCGGATGCGTGTCGACCTGGCTCACGCGCGGCGTGATGCCGTCGCCGCGCCACAGGGCCAGCGCATGGTCGCCGAACGAGTCGCGGCCCAGGGTGCTGATAAAGGTGACCTCGGCGCCGGCGCGCGCAGCGGCGACGGCCTGGTTCGAGCCTTTGCCGCCGGGGCCCATGGCAAAGCCGGAGCCGGCGATGGTCTGGCCCACGCCGGGCATATGGGCGGCGCGGAAGGCCAGGTCGGCCACGTAGATGCCGAGGATGGCGACGCCGCGCTTGTCATGAACGTCGCTCATGTCACGCCTCCGGGGCGATCACGCCCTTTTTGAACACGAAGCAGCCGTAGAAGCGGCGCTCGCCGGTGGCGATCACGCAGTAGGCGGTGCGCGCCACGTCGTAGAAGGCAAAGCGTTCGATCGAGCCCATGATGCGCTCGCGCCCTTCGGCGTGGTTGATTTCCAGCTGCACTTCCTGCTGGACGGGCAAGACATTGTCAGGTTCTCCCACCACTTCCATGCGGTGGGCGGCCACCTCGACGGCGGTGTCGAGCGCCATCACGGACAGGATGGCGCGCGCGGCTTCCCTGGTGCCGACGCCGTCGATGCGCAGCACCTTGCCCAGCACCGTCTGGCGTGCCACCGAGTCGGCGGGGAAATTGGCGTCGCACAGGACCAGTTCATCGCCATGGCCCATGGCGCGCAGGGCGGACAATACGTCCGCATTCAACAGCGGGTCGATATTCTTTAACATCTTGTCTCCAGATTGTTATTCAATTTTTTTGCAGTGGTGATGCCGGCTTGCCACTCTGCGGTGGCTGGGCTGGCGCTGCGGTTGCAGTTTGCGGTGGTGTCGGTAGCACCGGTGGCGGTGTCGGATTACGCGCCGATGGCGCCAATCCGACCTGCGCCCACCTTACTTGTTACTCCCCATACGGCACCCACACGTTCTTGATCTGCGTGGCGTGGCGCAGCCAGACCGGGCCTTCGGCCGAGAGGGCGTCGTTCCAGTCGGTGGCCAGGCCGTAGTCGACCAGGGTGCGCTTCAGGTTGCCGGTCGACAGGCGCTCGGTGGTGGCCGACAGGGCCGCGTCGCCAAACGTCCAGACGGCGTCGACATCGTCGTGCTCGGCCAGGGTCGGCAGCAGGGTCGCTGCCGCGCCGGTGACGATATTGATTACGCCGCCCGGCAGGTCCGAGGTTTCCAGCACCTGGTAGAAATCGGTGGCGATCAGCGCATGGCGGCTGCTCGGCACGACGACGACGCGGTTGCCCATCGCCAGCAATGGCGCGACCAGGCTGACAAGCGCCAGCAATGGCGACTCATCCGGGCAGACCACGCCGACCACGCCGATCGGTTCGACCATGGCCAGCGCCACGCCGCGCATCGGCGGCACGTGCACCGCGCCTTCGTATTTGTCGGCCCAGGCGCCATACGCAAACAGGCGGCTGATCGACTGCTCGACTTCGTTGCTGGCCGCGTCCGCGCCCACGCCGGTCAGGCTGGCGATACGCGCGGCAAATTCTTCGGCGCGTGCCGACAGGTTCTCTGCCAGGTAATACAAGGCTTGCGCGCGGCGGTGCGGCGTGGTGGCCGACCACGATGCGGCCGCATGGGCGGCTGCGACGGCGTTGCGGATATCCTTGCGGTTGCCCAGGCCCACTTCGCCGGCCAGCTTGCCGTTGGCGCCGAACACGCTCATCGACTGCTCGCCGTCGGAACGGGCCTGCTTGCCGCCGACGAACAGCTTGGCGGTACGGTCGACCAGCGGCAGGCGTGCAGCTGCGGCAACGCTGTCGACGATGGCGGCGACCGGTTTCACGGCTGCGCTGCGCGCCACGCGCCTGGCCCAGGCACGCGGTTTCAGGTATTCGTAGCAGCCTTCGCGGCCGCCTTCGCGGCCAAAGCCCGATTCGCGCACGCCGCCGAAGCCAACGCCGGCGTCGAACAGGTTGGTCGAATTGATCCACACCACGCCAGCTTTCAGGGCAGGGGCCACGGCCAGCGCCAGGCCGATGGTTTCGCTCCACACGCTGGCGGCCAGGCCGTAGCGCGAGTTGTTGGCGATCGCCAGCGCTTCATCGTGGGTGCGGAAGGTCATCGCCACCAGTACCGGCCCGAAGATCTCTTCGCTGGCCACGGTGCTGGCAGGGTGCACATTGGTCAGCAGGGTAGGCGGGAAGTAGCTGCCGCCGACCGGCATCGAGATGTCGGGCTGGTAGCAGGTTGCGCCTTCCCTGACGCCGATCTCGACCAGTTTGCGCACGCGCTCGTGCTGCGACGGCGCGATCAGCGAACCGATGTCGATGGTCTTGTCGAGTGGCGTGCCGGCGCGCAGAGTGCCCATGCGGCGTTTCAGGCGTGCATAGAAATCCTGGGCGATGCCTTCCTGTACCAAGAGGCGCGCACCGGCGCAGCAGACCTGGCCCTGGTTGAACCAGATGGCGTCGACCACGCCTTCGATGGCGGCGTCGATATCGGCGTCGTCAAACACGATGAACGGCGACTTGCCGCCCAGTTCCAGGGTCAGCGACTTGCCGCTGCCGGCGGTTTTTTCGCGGATCAGACGACCCACGTCGGTCGAACCGGTAAATGCGATCTTGTTGACGTCCGGGTGCGCCACGATGGCCGCGCCGGTGGCGCCGTCGCCGGTCACCACGTTCAGCACGCCCGCCGGCAAGCCGGCCTGCGCGGCCAGTTCGGCGAACAGCAGTGCCGACAGCGGCGTGAACTCGGCCGGTTTCAGGACCACCGTATTGCCGAGCGCCAGCGCCGGGGCGATTTTCCACGCCAGCATCAGCAGCGGGAAATTCCACGGCACGATCTGGCCGATCACGCCGACCGGTACCTGGTCGGCGAATTCGCGTTCCTGCAATTGCGCCCAGCCGGCATGGTGGTAGAAGTGGCGCGCTACCAGCGGCACGTCGATATCGCGCGTTTCGCGGATCGGCTTGCCGTTGTCCAGGGCCTCGACCACCGCGAACAGGCGGGCGTGGCGCTGCACCATGCGCGCCAGGGTGTACAGATGGCGGGCGCGCGCATGGCCGCCGATGGCGAACCAGTTTTCCTGCGCGGCGCGGGCGGCGGCAACGGCCGCGTCAACGTCGGCCTGCGTGCCTTGCGCGATGCGCGCCAGCGGCTTGCCGGTGGCCGGTTCATTGGTGTCGAACAGCGAGCTTGCGGTGGCGGGCGTGAACGCGCCGTTGATGAAATGGCCGAAGCCGTCGCTGTGGCGCGCCAGCCAGGCGCGCGCGTCGGTGTCGCTTTCAGGGGCAGGGCCGTAGTCCATGGTGTCGAAGTAGTGTTTAATGCTCGTCTGGCTCATATGAATTATCCGATCGCGTGGCGGTGGAAAGCCGAGTAACGGCCGGTAACGTGGTGTTCGAGCTGGCGTTCGATGTCGGCCAGCAAGGAGGAGGCGCCGATGCGGAACAGGTCCGGCTCCAGCCACTCGCGTCCCAGTTCTTCCTTCATCAGGATCTGGTAGTTGAGGATGTCCTTGGCCGCCGAGACGCCGCCGGCCGGCTTGTAGCCGACCTTGTAGCCGGTGCGTTCCTGGTAGTCGCGGATCATGCGCAGCATGATCAGGCTTACCAGCAGGGTGGCGTTGGTCGCTTCCTTGCCGGTCGAGGTCTTGATGAAATCGGCGCCGGCCATCATGCAGATCATCGAAGCCTTGGCCACGTTGCGCAGGGTTTTCAGTTCGCCGGTCGCCAGGATGGCTTTCACGTGCGCGTCGCCGCAGGCGGCGCGGAAGTCCTGCATCTCGGCGTACAGCGCCTTCCAGTTGCCGGTCAACACGTGTTCGCGGGTAATGACGATATCGATCTCGGAAGCGCCATCGCGTACCGAGGCTTCGATTTCCTTCAGCTTCAGGTCGTGCGGAATCAGGCCGGCCGGAAAGCCGGTCGATACCGCGGCCACCGGAATGCCGCTGCCGTCCAGCGCTTCGACGGCCGTGGCCACGTAGCGGTGATACACGCAGATGGCGCCCGTATGCAGCTGGCGGTCGCCGAAGCCGATCGCGTCGAGCAGGTCCTGGCGCACCGGCGTGATGGCCTTGGCGCACAGGCGCTTGACGCGCTCGGTGGTGTCGTCGCCGGACAGGGTGGTCAGGTCGATGCAGCTGATGGCTTTCAACAGCCAGGCCGCTTGCGCGTCCTTCTTGACGGAGCGGCGGCCGGGCAGGGTGGCAACGCGGCGCTCGGCGGCCGACAGGTTGACGCGGATGTCGTCGAACCAGCTGCTGTCATACGGCACGCCGGGATTGCGCGCATGGCCGTGGGCGCCTGCCGTGGCAGGCAGGGCGGCAGCGATGGCGGCCGGGGCGCCCGTCAGCAAGGCTGACGGCGTGGAAGCGGCAGCGGGCGCTGGCGCTTCGGTGCGGGGCCGCGCCGATGGCGTGACGCGCTGGGATTTGGAAGTAGTTGTCATGGTTGTGGCGACGCCGCGCAGTGGTGCACAGGCCGGTCCGATCGATGATGGTGGGCGGTAGGCATAGCTAAAGTCTCCGTGAACGCACTGAGCGCGTTTCATTATTGGTAACATGGTCTGGCGAATGGATGTATCGGGTTGCACCA
>NZ_DAMAGB010000020.1:4615-64440 GCF_031995485.1 Janthinobacterium sp. | reverse complement strand
TTGCACCACAATTCGCGCCACAGATTTATGTTACGCCAATAACATTTAGTTGTGCAACCACTTTTTTCTAATAACATCAAGAATACTTGCTGATACAATCCGCACTCCATATGAAATGATGAACGAAAGTAATACCATGCGACAAACTGCGGGCGCCAAGGCGCGCCAACTGCGGCTGGAACGGATGCAGGCCCTGGTCAAAAGCTCGGGTCCTGCACTGTTGAGCCGGGTTGCCGAATTGCTCGGTGTGACTGAAATGACGATCCGCCGCGACCTGGCGGCCTCGGAGTGCGCGTTGTCCTGCCTGGGTGGATATGTTCTGGAGGCAACATTGCCGGCGGCGGGCGAAAAATACGTGCTGGCCGAGGAGCTGGACCAGCATACGGTAAGGAAGCGCCTGGCCTGCCAGCGCGCCGCCACGTTTGTCGCCGATGGCGACATGCTGTTCATCGACTGCGGCACCACCATGGTCCACTTTGCGTCGGCGCTGCCGGCCGACATCGCGCTCACTGTCGTATGTTATTCCATGAACATTGCCGACATCCTCAGCAAGCGGCCCAATACGCAGCTGATACTGCTGGGCGGCCTGTACCAGCCATCGTCGGCCACCTTCTATTCGGAAGAGGCGGTGCAGTACCTGGGCCGCCTGGGCGTCAACAAGGCGTTTATTTCGGCCGGCGGCGCCGATCCGGTGCGCGGCGTGAGCTGCTCGAATTTCCACGAGGTGGCGATCAAGCAGGCGGCCATCCGCAGCGCCACCGAGCGTTTCCTGGTGGTCGACGAGAGCAAGCTGGGGCGCGTGCGCACGGCGTTTTTCAGCCCGCTCGACGTATTCTCGAAAATCGTCGTCGGCGGCGAACCGGAGCCTGCCCTGTGCCGCCAGTTCCATGGCTGGCCGCTGGAGATCGCGGCGGCATAGGCTGATGCCGCATCGGCACTGGTGTTACCATCAAGCATGGATTGGCGCTGGCGCCAGGCAGTACAGGAAGACGAAAGCATGAAGCAACGAGCACGGACACGGCTGATCGCGACAGTCTGCTGCGCCGCCGCGCTGCTGGCGGCGGGCATGGCCCGCGCCCAAGGCTTGCGCATGGTCAGCGAACACCTGCCGCCGTCGAGCATGATGGAGGGCAATGTCGTGGTCGGCCGCGAGACGGCCAAGGTGCGCGAGCTGCTGGCGCGCGCCCGCATCCCCTACACGATCGAACTGCTGCCTTGGAAGCGCGCCTATGCGCAGGCGCTGCGCGAGGCTGACACCTGCGTCTATTCCACCACCCGCACGCCCGAACGCGAAGCGCTGTTTCGCTGGATCGGCCCGTTGAACGAAGCGGAATGGATATTGTACGGACTGGCCAGCCGGCACCTGGCCCTGCACACGCTCGACGATGCGCGCGGGCTGGCGATCGGCACGGTGCTGGGCGATGCGCGCGACGACTACCTGCGCCAGCGCGGGCTGCAAACGGCGCCCGTTACGCAGGAGTGGCTCAATCCGCAAAAGCTGCTACTGGGCCGCATCGACCTGTGGGCGGTCGGCATGGCGGTGGACAGCCGGCCGTTTGCCGGCAAGGAGTGGGAAGGCATGGTGGTGCCGCTATTGACCTTCAACCGCGTGCAGACCTATCTGGCCTGCAACCGGCAGGTACCCGAAGCGCAGCTGGCCGCGATGCAGCGCGCCGTGAGCGCCATGCGCCGCGACGGCGCCATGGCGCGCCACGATCTGGTCAAGTAACGCTCACGCTTGCCACAGGCGCACGCAATTGCGTCCGTCGCGCTTGGCCTGGTATAGCGCCTGGTCGGCATGGCTGTAGGCGTGTTCGAACGCGGTGCCGGCGCGGTTCCAGCTGACGCCCACGCTGACGGTGACGGACCGCGTGATCGGCGCCGGCTGGCGCCGCGCGGCGATGGCGTCGCAGATATCCTGCGCCACCTGCCGTGCTTCCGCCAGCGAAGACGTGGGCCAGACCACCGAAAACTCTTCGCCGCCGACGCGGCCGATCTTCGCGTGCTCGCCCAGCAGCTGCTGCAGGCACTCCACCACGGCGCGGATCACGCCATCGCCGGCCGGGTGGCCGAAGTCGTCGTTGACCTGCTTGAACAGATCGATATCGAGCACGATCAGCGCCATGTCGCCCTGCGCCAGGCAGCGCTGCGCATGGTCGATCACGGCGCCGCGATTGAGCGCGCCGGTCAGCGGATCGTGGGTGGCGCGGTATTCGAGCTGGCCGGCCAGCGTCTGCAGTTCGCGGTTGAGCACATGCATGTCGCGCTCGGCGCGGTCGCTGCGGCGGATCAGGCGGCGCGTCTCGCGCATCAGGCGTTCGTAGTGGACAATCAGCTCGCCCAGCATGCGGCGCTGTGCCTCGCCGCTGGCGCCGTCGTCGGCATGCAGCTGGCGCGCGGCCGCCAGCGCCGCCGCTTCCTCGGTAAACAGATCGGGCTCCATGCTCGAGGCGGACATCTGCGCGCCCATGTCCTAGCCGCCCACGGCGTGGTCGTGGAAGTCCAGCGCCGTGAAGTCTTGCTGCAGTTCCTGGCCGAATTCCAGGATCGTGTCGTCATCCTCGTCGTGGTACCAGTTCAGGCGCACGCGGTTGCCGTCGATGGCGGCCTGGTTCAGGATGTCGAACAGCGTAAACAGCATCTTGGTGCTGGAGCTGTTGAAGTAGGCCAGCGACACATGCACGGTGATCTGCGCATCGTGGCAGGTCTCCACGTAGTTGCGCACGGCGGCGTTCAGCGGACCATAAAAGGCGGCCGCGTTTTCGGGATACGACTCGCCCTTGATCGACAGGATGTGCTGGTCGAAGCGGAAATCGATTTCGGGCGAACTGGGGGTCGCGGCGAGGAACAACGGTGGCAGGGTGGACGGTGATTGCATATGCTTTCCTGGTTCGGCTCTTTCAGATGATGGCTTTGATGCAGAAGATGGTGCTGCCCGGCTCCTGCGGATCCTGGGCGAATTCGAATTCCAGCGGTTCGCTGGCGTCGCGCGCCAGCGTCAGGAAACCCAGGCCCGCGCCCTTGCTGTCGGCCGGCGCTTCCTCGCGCAGCGCCTTTTTGTAGGCCAGGCGGATTTCGTCCATCGTCATCGAGTGCAAGGGTTCGAGCCGGCTGCGGATCTGCGCCACGTTCTCGGTCGAGACCGGATTGGCGCACAGCAGGAAAAAACTGTCGCCGCGCGTGCCGATGCAGAACGAGCCGCGCCGCATCTGCTGGTCGAGCTGGGCGTTCGGCACCAGGCTGTCCGAGGAGTAGTGCATCACGTTCTGCGACATCTCGATAAACGAGGAAAAGATGCGCCGCCGCGTCGGGCCGGCCGCGCCAGCCGTGTCCAGGCGTGCCTTGATGGTCTCGGAAATGGCGCTGACCACATGCTGCGAAAAGTAGCCGGTGTAAAAAAAGATGATATTGCGCTTGCGCGCCACATCCCAAAACTCGTTGAATTCTTGATACAGCACGTCAGTGCTCCTGGCTGGTTGTCGATGCGGTTGTCGAGGAACGTTACGCCTACAGGCGGAAACAGAAAAAGGTCAGGTCGTCGCGGCGCGGCTGCGCGCCCTGCCAGGCGCCAAAGTCATGCAGCAGTGCCTCGGCAACCTCGCTGGCCGGCGCTGCGCGGCGCGCCAGCAGCTGCTCGCGCATGCGCCGCTTGCCGTAGGCGATGTCGCGGCTGCCGCCGATCTGGTCGAGCAGGCCGTCGGTGGTGACAAACAGCAGGCTGCCGCGCGCCACCTCGATCGCCTGGTTGTGCCAGGCGTGGCCGGCCGGCGTGTCGATGTAGCCCACGCCCATGCGCGCGCCGTCGAAGCACAGCACTTCCTGCTGGCCCGGCGCGACCACGTACAGCGACTGTTTGGCACCGGCGAAATGCAGCTGCCGGCTGGCCGCGTCGTAGCAGAGGAAGGCACAGTCCATGCCATCGTTCGAGCCGGCGGCGCCGCTGCCGGCGCTGTCGTCCTGGCCCAGCAAGGTCTTGATGGCGCGGCTGACGGCACCGATCAGGGCGGCCGGATCGTGCGGACCCAGGTCGCGCAGCGCCTGGCTCAGGGCCGACGAGGCGATCAGGGTCATGAAGGCGCCCGGCACGCCGTGGCCGGTGCAGTCGGCCAGCGCCGCGAACCAGCCGCCCGCATGCCGTTCGAACAGGTAGAAGTCGCCGCCGACCACGTCGCGCGGCTGCCATTCCAGGTGCGCGTCGGGCAGCGCCGCGCGCAGTTCGGCCGACGAGGAGCGCAGCAGCGCGCGCTGGATCACGCTGGCGTAGTCGATGCTGTGCATGATCTGGCGGTTTTTTTCGGCCTGCATGGTGGCCACCACGTTCATCAGCTGCAGGCCGAAGCCGACGCCGGCCAGCGCGCCATCCTCGGTGATGATGAAGCCGTCGGCCAGCGCCTTTTCGCCCGCTTCGACGGCGCGAAAAGTCAGGTCTTCGATGCTCATGGCCGCGTCGACGATCAGCGGCTCCTTGTCCATGAAGGCGATGCAGCTCTTCTTGCCATAGACCTCGTGATAGAAGGGCTTGGACATCTGCGACATGAAGATATTGCGGCTGATCAGGCCGATCGGGCGGTCCTGTTCCGTGACGGGCAGGCTCATCATGTCGCGCCGCTCGGTGAACAGTTCAAGCACGGCGAAGTTGTTGGCGTCGGCCTGCACCGACTCGGTGGCGATGCACAGGTCGGCCGCGACGGACGAGCGATAACGGGGAAGATGCAATCGAGAGGCGTTGAACTCCACGGGCGGCTACCTTTACAAGACGATCGGCGCCTTTGTTGCCACGGCTGCAAGGCGGCTGGCAAAAAGGCAATCTCGACATGGTAGCGTTCGAATATGACAGCATGATTACCGGCTTGCCAAAACCGTATGCAAAATGGCTGCATGGCAAGCTGGTGGATCAGTCCAGGCGGCTGCCCAGCGTGCGCGCCTGCGCCAGCCAGCGCGCGCGCTGCTGCTCGGTCGAGTCCAGGATGGGGCCGAAGCTGGCCACCTTGACGGGCTTGATGCCGCAAAACTCCAGCGTGGTCTTGCGCAGCTGGTGGATGCCGGGCATGCGGTAAATCCAGCGGTAGTACCACGGCGGCGTATCCATCGTCACCAGCAGCTGGGCCGTGCGGCCTTTCAACAGCTGGGCCGGGAAGGCCTTGCCGGGACGGTACTTGAAGGCATAGCCGGGCAGGAAGGTGCGGTCGAGAAAGCCCTTCAGCAGGGCCGGCGCGCCGCCCCACCAGATCGGATAGGCGAAAACCAGGTGTTCGGCCCGGCTGATGGCTTCCTGGGCGGCCACGAGGTCCGCTTCCAGCGGCTGCACCTGGCGGTAGCCTTGATGCAGGATCGGATCGAAATCGAGCTGGCCCAGGCGCAGTTCGCGCACCTCGTGGCCGGCGTGGCGGGCAGCCTCGGCATAGGCGTCGGCCAGCGCGGCGCAGAAACTGTCGGAAGAGGGGTGGCCAAGGATGACCAGGATGCGTTTGCTCATGACGGCGGCTTTCTTGGAAAGATCAGCCTTCATGCTAAAGCCTGCCCCTTACGGCAGAGTCAAGCGCCGCAGGCAATCGGCGATCTCCGTGTCGATGCCGGCCAGCTGCGCGTCGAGCTGCTGCAGGCGCGCAATCTCGGATCGAAGCTGGGCCCGCTTGGCGGCGATCTGCTGCTGCAGCGCGGCCCAGTCGGTGTCGTCGCCGGCGAGTATCGGCAGCAGCTCGGCCAGGCGAAAGCCCAGCGCCTGCGCCTGGCGGATCAGTTTTACCTGTGCCAGGTCCTGCTGCGTGTAGCGGCGGTAGGCACCGCTGCGCCGTACTTCTTTCAGCAGGCCCAGCGTTTCATAGTGGCGCAGGGCCTTGGGGGTGGCGCCCGTCAGGCGCGCCAGTTCGCCGATATACATGGTTTTTCCAGAGGTGGACTGCCGCGCATCTTAACGCAAGCGATCCACCGCGCGCTCACATCCTGCGTGCCGGCACTTTTTTTGCCGTGCAGTCGGCGCAGGTGCCGTACAGGGACAGCGCATGCTCATGCAGGACAAAACCGCGCTCGGTGGCGATCTCGTGCTGGCGCTGTTCGATGCCTTCGTCGACGAATTCGTCGACCTTGCCGCAGCCGGTGCAGACCAGGTGGTCATGGTGCTGGCCTTCGTTCAGTTCGAACACGGCGTGGCCCGATTCAAAGTGGCGGCGAAACAGGATGCCCGCTTCCGCAAACTGCATCAGCACGCGGTAGATGGTGGCCAGGCCCACATCGATTTTTTCGGCCAGCAAGAGTTTATACACATCGTCCGCGCTCAGGTGCTTGATGCTTCCTTCTTGAAACAGCTGCAGAATCCGCAGGCGGGGAATCGTCACTTTCAGCCCCGATTCACGCAGTTCCCTCAATATATCCATGTCTCCGATTCCTATATAGATGCAGGTAAGTACATATTATATCGCAAATGATAATCATTACTATTCTCATTTGAATCGATGTTGTGGATGATTCATGCGGCGGTGCGGCAATTTTTTGACCTGTGCAAGGAAAAACCGGACCGATATTGTGCCTTCCAGCACTATTTGATGTGGATCAAAGTTTTTGCTGCACCGCACTCTTAGACTTCGCTGCGTTACTTAACGATAAAAAAGAGGGAACTAGAATGAAAAAGTCCGCAACTAAAGCAGCAATCGTTTTGGCCGCCATCGGCGCATTCGCCGGCAACGCAATGGCACAGGAAAGCCCATGGCTGGTCCGCGCCCGTGTGGTGCAAATCGATACGGCCAACAAATCTGCTCCCGTTGGTGGCGTCGGTGCATCCGACCGTATTCATGTCAGCGACAAAACGATACCGGAAGTCGATATTTCCTACTTCTTTACGCCGAACATCGCGGCCGAACTGATCCTGACCTACCCGCAAAAACACGACGTCAAACTTGACGGCGTCAAGGCCGGTACCTTCAAGCATTTGCCGCCGACACTGTCGCTGCAATACCACTTCATGCCTGAAAAACAGTTCAGCCCTTACGTCGGTGCCGGTGTCAACTACACCAATATCTCGGACGTGAAACTGGGCGGCCTGCGCCTGGAACATGACAGCTGGGGCTACTCGCTGCAAGCTGGCGTCGACTACAAACTGGACAAGAACTGGTCGCTGAACTTCGACGTCAAGAAAGTGCAGATCCAGAGCGATGTGCTCAGTGCCGGCACCAAAGTCAGCAAAGTGAAAGTTGATCCATATCTGTTTGGCGTCGGTGTCGGCTACCGCTTCTGATCACTCCCTTCCGTCTTCTGCGGATGAAACGAGCCCACCATTGCGTGGGCTTTTTTTGGTCTGTCGTGAGCCCGGCACGCCAGCGTTCGCGGTAGTATCACGGCAGTACAGGATGCGGGGGCAGTAAATGATGGATTTGCATGCGGATATCGTGCCCGGCGCCAGCGCCGCCGGGTTTTCGCTCGGCGACGATTTTCATGCCGTGGTGGCGGCGATCGGTGCGTTTCGCCGCTGGCAGCCGGGACAAGGCCACCTGGCCGCACAGCTGGCCACGAATCCGGGGTGGCTGTACGTGGCGCCAGCGCGCGACGGGCAAGCTGCGAAGCACGGTGCATCGCTGTATTTCCGCAATAACTGCATCCGCCTGGGCTGCAATGCCGATACCAGGCGCATCTGCCGGATCGAGGTCGGCGCCGGCTATCAGGGCCGCCTGTGGGGCGAGGTGCGCGTGGGCGACACGCTGGCCAGCGCGATGCGCCATACGGAACTCCACTATGACAGCGGCGAGGAGCTGTATTATCCGCAGCGCCCGGGATGCGGGGGCGTGGCGTTCTACGGGCTGGAAGCGGGCGCCGGCACCATGCCGAACGTGGAGATTCAATTCATTGTCGTCGATGGCGCAGCGCTGGAGCGGGACTGACGCCGCGCTGCGCCGGCGGCGCGTATTGCCTGTAATGCCAACCCGCGCCTACAATTGCTGCCGACGGGCAACCGCCCATGCAACCTCATGAGATCAAGCGAGACCACCATGCCTTTGAGTTCCTACCTGAATACCCGTCCCGCGCTGGGTGAACGCGTGTACCTGCACGACACGGCGCAAGTGATCGGCGACGTGCAGATCGGCGACGACTGCTCGATCTGGTGCAACAGCGTGCTGCGCGGCGACGTCAACCGCATCGTGATCGGCGAAGGCAGCAATATCCAGGATTTCTCCATGGGTCATGTGTCGCACAAGAATGCGGCCAAGCCGGACGGCTCGCCTTTGACCATCGGCAAATATGTGACCATCGGCCACTCGGTGATTTTGCACGGCTGCACCATCGGCGACGAGTGCCTGATCGGCATGGGCAGCATCGTGATGGACGACGTGGTGGTGGAGAAAAACGTGATGCTGGGTGCGGGCAGCCTGGTGTCGCCCGGCAAGGTGCTGGAAAGCGGCCACTTGTACGTGGGCCGCCCGGCCGTCAAGCTGCGCGCACTGACCGATGCCGAAATTGCTTACCTGCGCTACTCGGCCGAGCACTATGTGCGCGTGAAGAACAATTATCTGGCGGGCAGGGACGACGCCTGAGGCGGCTCATCGTCCAGCTGGCGCAAGTCCGGGCACGGCGGGCTTGGGGCAGGAAACCGCCGGCCGGCATGAGAGCCGGCGAGCAGGCATCAGCCCTTCGGTGCGGCACCTGGCTGCGTGTACTTGTCGAAGTTGGCAATATAGTCGTTGAAGTTATCGGTCAGCATGCGCTTGTACTGCTCCGTGAAAAAAGCGACGGCATCGTCTTTTTCCTGCTGCATCTTGCTGACGTCATTGGTCTTGCTGGCCACCAGGAAGGCATTGAAGCGGGCCGCGGCGTACAGCAGCGAGGTCGCCACTTCGTTGGCGGGACTGTGCATGCATTGCTGGTTGGCCAGGGCGATGACCTGGTCGGCGCGTTCCCAGAATTCGGGGCCCAATGTGGGTTTGGTGGTCGGTGCGTTCATGGAATTCCTTATCAAAGTGCGCGCCAGTCTACACAGGGCACCGGCCACTGTCCAGCCAGATACGCGGCCTCAGGCGGCGTCCACGATCTGCTGCACCAGTGCCGTGACCGGCTGGCGGATGTCGAGCACCAGGCCCGCTTCGTCCGCCTGCAAGGGCTGCAGCGTGGCCAGCTGGCTGTCGAGCAGGCTGGCCGGCATGAAGTGCGAAGGGCGGTTGGCCACGCGCTGCTCCAGCACGGCGCGCGGACCGTCCAGGTGGGCAAAGCGCAGGGCCGGATCGCCCTCGCGCAACAGGTCGCGGTAACTGCGCTTGAGCGCCGAACACGACACCACCAGGCCGCGGCTTTCGCTGACAGCCTGGGCGATACGGTCGCGCAGGGCCGCCAGCCAGCCGGCGCGGTCAGCATCGTCGAGCGGCTGGCCGGCCGCCATCTTCGCCACGTTTTGCGCAGGGTGCAGCGCGTCGCCCTCGATATAGTCGACCTGCAAGCGCGCGGCCAGGCGGCTGCCGACGGCGCTCTTGCCGCAGCCCGACACGCCCATCACGACCCAACGCACGGCGGCGCCACGGTTGTTGATCGAGGGTGAGTCAGCCATCGTCATTCCTCCAGCGTCGCTTCCAGCAGGTCGATCTCGCGCAGCAGGCGCAGGTGAATGGCGTCATCGAGCTCGCCGGAAATACGGCGGCGGAACAGCTCGTCGCGCTCGGCGTTCAACGCTTCGAGGCGCAGCGAACGTTCGGCCTTGGCCAGTTCCTGCATGCGGGCCGCCTCGTCGTTGCTGCTTTCACCGTATGCCATGCGGCGCCGGTAGGCTTCGATCAGGCGATTCGCCGCTTCCGTGACGACCTGCTCCTTGCCATCGGTGCCAATGCCGGAACACACTTTTTCCAGCCGCGCCACGGCCGCTTCGGCGGCGGCCGAGCGGGCATTGCGCTCTTCGCTGGAACGGCGCGCCGGCGGCGCGAACACCAGGCCCTTGGTCAACAGCGGCAAGGTGACGCTGGCCAGTATCAGTGACAGCAGAATCACGCCCATGGCCAGGAAGATCACCAGGTCGCGCGCAGGAAAGCGGGTGCCGTCGGGCAGGAACAGGGGCAAGGTCAGGATGCCGGCCAGCGTCAGCGCGCCGCGCACGCCGGCAAACGAGGCCACCAGCAGCAGGCGCAGGCTGGGACGCGCCAGCGATACGTTGTCTTTCGCGTCCGAACCCTGGTTCGCCTTGTCGGCTTTTTTTTGCTGCTTGAACAGCGTCAGCTTCATCGAAATGGCGACCCAGATAAAACGCATGAAGGTCAGGCCGACGGTGATGGCCACCACGTACAGCGGCAGCTTCCAGGCGCTGCCGGCGCCCACTTCGGCCGAGGCCGCCTGCAGGCTGGCGATGGTGGTCGGCAGCTGCGCACCGAGCATCACGAAGATCACGCCATTCAAGACCAGCTGCACCGTATCCCACACGGCCTTGCGCTGGGTGCGCGTGGCGGCCAGCGGGCGGCCGATCAGGTCGGCGTAATGCATGGACACGCCGGCGGTGGCGGCGGCCAGGATGCCCGAGCCGTGGATCTGCTCGGCGCCCAGATAGGCGGCAAACGGAATCAAGATGCTGATCAGGATCTGCAGGCCCGGCTCTTCGCCGACCTTGCTGACCAGCCATTTGTTGGCCAGGCCCACGCCCCAGGAAATCGCCAGGCCGATCAGGATGCCGCCACCGGCTTCCTGCAGAAAGCTCAGGGACGCCGCGCCGATCGAAAAGCCGCCCGTCATCATGGCGCCGACGGCAAACGTGAAGCACACCAGCCCGGACGCATCGTTCAGCAGCGACTCGCCTTCGAGGATATGCATCAGGCGCGGCGGGATCGGGTTGCCGGCCGCAATCGCCGACACGGCCACCGGATCGGTCGGCGACAGGATGGCGCCCAGCGCAAAGGCGACCGCCAGCGGCACCGTGGGGATCAGCCAGTCGATAAAGAAGCCCATGCCCAGCACCGTAAACAGCACCAGGCCGATGGCCAGCATCAGGATGGAGCGCGCGTCGGAAAAAAACGCGCCTTTGGGTATGCGCCAGCCATCGAGGAACAGCAGCGGCGGAATGAACAATAAAAAGAAGATGTCGGGATCGAGCGGCACTTGCAGGCCGAACAGGGCCAGGCCCGTGCCGCCGGCGATCTGGATCAGGGGCAGCGGCAGCTTGACCCAGCGCGAGCGGGCGATAAAGCCGCACAGGACGACGGTCAGGACCAGGACGAGAATGATGGTAACGGTATGCATGTGTAGGGAAAAGGGCCGGCGGCGTGCTGAAAAGACGATTATAAGACGCCGCGCCCGCATGCCGCCGTGCGCTTGATGACGCTGGGCCGCGCTAGGTAACTTTGCTTACATACAACAAGTCGCAATCCGCGTAAAATTCCGGCATTCAATATCTTGCTGTTGGCTTTATTTTATTCACTGAAAGACTCTTTTTGTTCAAGAAAATCTGTATCGGCCTGCTGATTCTGCTGGGCCTCGTCCTTGTCGCTGCCGGCGCCGCGTATGCGTATTACTGGCGTCCCGCGCTTGCGCCCGTCAACCCGCCGCCGCCCGCGTCCTTTTTCGCCCAGGCTATCGAACAGGGCCGCATCCTGGCCGGCATGGGCAATTGCGCCGCCTGCCATACGGTCAAGGGCGGCGCCGACTATGCGGGCGGCCGCGGCCTGGCCACGCCGTTCGGCACCATCCACGCCACCAACCTGACGCCCGATCCGCAGACCGGCATCGGCCGCTGGTCGCTGCCGGCTTTCCAGCGTGCCATGCGCGAGGGCGTGGGCCGCAACGGCGAGCATCTGTTTCCCGTATTTCCGTACACGCACTTTAGCCATGTCAGCGACGCCGATCTGTCGGCGCTGTACGCCTACCTGATGACGCGCCCGCCCGTGTACGCGGTGACGCCGGCCAATACCGTGCCGTTTCCGTTGAACCAGCGCGCGCTGCAGGCAGGCTGGAAACTGCTGTTCTTCCGGCCCGCCGGCTTGCCGCGCAATGCCGCGCAAGGGGCGGACTGGCACCGCGGCCGCTATCTGGCCGAGGGCCTGGCCCATTGCGCCGCCTGCCATACGCCGCGCAATGCGCTCGGCGCCGAACTCGCCGGCTCGCCTTACCAGGGCGCGGCCATCGACCACTGGTATGCGCCGCCGCTGACGGCGGCCAACACGGCGCCGCTGCCGTGGACCAGGGACGAGCTGTATGCGTTCCTGCGTACCGGCGCCACCGCGCTGCATGGGGTGGCGGCCGGTCCCATGTCGCAAGTGGTGCATGAAGGCATGGATGCCTCGCCCGACGCCGATATCCGCGCGCTGGCTGCCTATTTTGCCGACCTGGCCAAACCGCAGGACAAGGTGGTGCCGCCGGTCGACAGCGCCTCCGTCATCCAGGCCGGCATCGACCGTGCGCAAAAAGTCGGCATGGTCGACAACGACCGCGGCGCCAGCCTGTACGTGGCCGCCTGCGCCTCGTGCCATTCGAACAGCGACGGCAAGCCGTCGCTGCTGCGCCCCGAACTGAGCCTGAACAGCGCCGTCAGCGCGCCCGATCCCGCCAACCTGATCCAGGTGATCCTGCACGGCGTGGGCCGCGACGAGGGCCTGCGCGACGTGCTGATGCCGGGCTTTGCGCAGTCGCTCTCGGACGCCGATATCGCCCAGCTGGCCGCGTATTTGCGCCGCAGCCGCAGCCATCAGCCGGCCTGGACCAACCTGGAAGCGACGGCGGCACGCCTGCGTGCCGGCAAGTAATCATCAAGAAAAGTCATACGAAAGCACCCTCATGCATCATTTAACCGTCAATGGCCAGCCATTTGCCGCCGACGTCGAGCCCGACACCCCCTTGCTGTGGGTGCTGCGCGATGAAGTCAAACTGAAGGGCACCAAGTTCGGCTGCGGCATCGGCATGTGCGGCGCCTGCACCGTGCATGTCGATGGCCGCGCCGTGCGCTCGTGCATCACGCCCGTCTCCGCCGTCGCTGGTTCGAATGTCACCACCATCGAAGGACTGTCGCCCGATGGCAGGCACCCGTTGCAACAGGCATGGATCGCCTGCCAGGCGCCGCAGTGCGGCTATTGCCAGTCGGGCCAGATCATGCAGGCCGCCACCTTGCTGCGCGACTATCCGCAGCCGACCGACGCAAATATCGATGCCGTGATGAGCGGCAACCTGTGCCGCTGCATGGCCTATGTGCGCATCCGCAAGGCCATCAAGCTGGCGGCCGGCATGCAGGAGAAGGCCGATGCTTAAGCTGCCGAAAGAAAACGCCGCATCGCAGCCCAGCTCGCTGGGCCGGCGCGGCTTCCTGATCGCCGCCGCCGGCACGGGTTTCACGCTGGCCTTCCTGCGCGCCGACAGTTCGCTGGCGGCCGGCAAGAAGCCACAAGCGCCAGCCGCCGCGCCAGCCGCCACCGCGTTCGATCCCACCATCTGGTATGACATCGACCGCGACGGCACCGTCACCGTCAATATCGCCAAGGCCGAGATGGGCCAGCATATCGGCACGGCGCTGGCGCGCATCGTGGCCGACGAACTGGAAGCGGACTGGAGCAAAGTCAGGCTGCATTATGTGGACAGCGACCCGAAATGGGGCCTGATGGTGACGGGCGGCAGCTGGTCGGTCTGGCAGAATTTCGAAACGCTCAGCCGCGCCGGCGCGGCCGGCCGCATCGCGCTGATTGAGGAGGGCGCGCGCCTGCTGCGCGTGCCCGTTGCCGCCTGCAGCGCGAAGCTGGGCGTGGTGCATGGACGTGGCCGCTCGATCGGCTATGGCGAGATCGTGCGGCGCGGCAAGCTGGGCCGGCAATATACGCCGCAGCAGCTCAAAGCCCTCGTGCTGAAAACACCGCAGCAGCGCAGCCTGGTCGGCCACACCGTGCAGGCACTCGATGTGCCGTCGAAAACCGATGGCACGGCCATATATGGCATCGATGCGGAAATCGAGGGCATGGTATATGCGCGCCCGAAGATCCCGCCCACGCGCTACGGCGCGAAAGTATTGTCGATCGACGATACGGCGGCAAAGAAAATCAGGGGCTATTTGAAGTCCGAAGCGCTGGACGACCCCAGCGGCACGGTGCCGGGCTGGGTGCTGGTGTATGCCGAAACGTATGCTGCCGCCAGCCGCGCGGCCGGGCTGGTGCAGGTCAAGTGGCGTGCCGGCGCGGCGGCCCATGTGTCGGAGCAGGATATCCTGCATTATGCAGGCAAGCAGATCGCCGACCCGACGCTGGGCGCGCGCGTGGTCGATGACGAGGGCGTGGAGCAGGCGTTTGCCGATGCCAGTTCCAGCCTGGAACGCCAGTACACGACGGCCACCGTGCTGCATTTCCAGCTCGAACCGGTGAACGCCGTGGCGCAGCAGATCGACGGCGTCTGGCATATCCATGCGGGTACGCAGTGGCAATCATTGACACTGCCGGTGCTGGCCAAGGCGCTGCAGGTGCCGGAAAGCCAGGTGCTGCTGCATACCTATCTGCTCGGTGGTGGCTTTGGCCGGCGCCTCAACGGCGACTATTGCGTGCCGGCCGCGCTGGGCGCGAAAGCAATCGGCCGGCCGGTGAAAATGATTCTCTCGCGCGCCGACGATGCGCGCTTCGATTCGCCGCGCTCGCCGTCGGTGCAGCATCTGCGCATGGCGTTCGACGGCGCCGGCAAGGTCACCGCGATGCACCATGACGCCAGCGCCGGCTGGCCCACGCAGGCGATGGTGCCCGCCTTCTTGTCCAAGGATAAACAGGGCCATCCCTACGATCCGTTCGCGATTGCCGGCGCCGACCACTGGTACACGGTGGGCGCGCAGCGCGTGCGCGCCATTTCGAATGACCTGGCCAACAGCACCTTCCGTCCCGGCTGGCTGCGCTCGGTCGGGCCGGGCTGGACCAATTGGGCGGTAGAAAGTTTCATCGACGAAGCGGCGCAGGCGCTCAAGGTCGATCCGCTCGATTTTCGCCTGTCGCTGCTGCAGGGCACGGGCCGCAATGCGGGCAGTGCGCCGAACGCCGTCGGTGGTGCGTCGCGCCTGGCGGCGGTGCTGCTGCGCGCGGCCGACAAGGCGGGCTGGGGCAAGGCCATGCCGAAAGACACGGGACTGGGCATCGCCGCCACGTTCGGCCAGGAACGCGACATGCCGACCTGGACCGCCTGTGTGGCGCGCGTGCGGGTCGACCGCAGTACCTGCATGGTGCAGGTCGAAAAGCTGACCATGGTGATCGACGCCGGCACCATCGTCGATCCGGACGGTGCGCTGGCGCAGGCCGAGGGCGGCGCGCTGTGGGGCGTGAGCATGGCGATCCACGAAGGCACGGCCTTTTTGAATGGCGAAGTGCGCGACACCAATCTCAACTCCTACACGCCGCTGCGCATGGCAGACGTGCCGCAGCTCGATATCGAGTTTGTCAACAGCAATGAAGCATCGACCGGCATGGGCGAGCCGCCGACTACGGTGGTGGCGCCGGCGATAGCCAACGCCATTGTTGCCGCCGTCGGCGCGCGCGTGCGGCATCTGCCGATCCGCCCGGAAGCCGTGCTCAAGGGATTGGACAAGTACGGCGCGGTTTGACCCTGGCGTGCGGTTTGCTACACTGAGCTGGTGGCCCGGGTATGTCCACGGGCTTGCTTATCTTGAGTGGAGGCAACCATGCAAGAACAATTTGTCAGCGTGACGTTTGACGAGCGCCAGCTCAATGGCGTGCTGCTCCTGCCCGAGCGGGCGGTGGGAGTGGTGCTGTTTGCCCACGGCGCCGGCGATGATTACCACGGCGATGCGCCGCAAGCGACCTCGGGCGACTTCGTGCGGGCCGGCCTTGCTGCCTTGCGCCTCGATCAGGGCGCCATCGCGCCGGGCGGCGGCGAGGGCAGCCATACTTATTTCGTGCATGCCGATATTGTCCAGCTGGCGCGCCAGCTGGAGCAGGCGCTGGCCTGGCTGAAGGGCAATCCTGCTACGCGTAAATTGCCTTGCGCGCTGTACGGTCACGGCGCCAGTGCGGCGGTGGTGATGCAGCTGGCCGCCTGGCGTGGCGGCGAACTGGCCGCGCTGGCCGTGTGCGACGGGCAGGTGGAGCTGGCCGGCAAGGTGGCGCTGGACTATGTGCGCGTGCCCTCGCTGCTGATCGTCTCGGGCCGCGACCCGGACGTGGCCGGGCTGAACCGCATGGCGTTTGCCAGCCTGCGCTGCGACAAGCAACTGGAGCAGATCGCCGCGCCAGGCAGCGGACAGGCGCGGCACCAGGCCGCCCTGCTGGCCTGCGACTGGTATACCCGCCACTTCAACGGGCATGCCAGCCGCGATTTTTAAGCGGCCTGGCCTTTGCTGCGCAAATTGCGCGCATGAAAGCGCAGATGGTCTTCGACGAAGGTGGAAATAAAATAATAGCCGTGGTCGTAGCCCTCATGACGGCGCAGGGTCAATGGCTGGCCGGCGTCGCGGCAGGCCGCCTCGAACACGTCAGGAAACAGCTGATCGGGCAGGAACTTGTCGGCCTGGCCCTGGTCGATCAGGATGCCATTGGGGAACCGCGGTGGCTGGCCTTGCGACTGTTGCACCAGTGCGCTGGCGTCGTACTGCTGCCAGGTGCGCTCGTCGCTGCCCAGGTAACCCGTAAACGCCTTTTTGCCCCACGGCGCCAGGCTGGGCGCGGCGATCGGCGCAAACGCCGACACGGAACGGAACAGTTCGGGATTGCGCAGCGCCAGCACCAGGGCGCCATGGCCGCCCATCGAGTGGCCGAAGATGCCGGTGCGCTGCGGGTCGATGTTCAATTCCGTTTCCAGCAGCGCGCGCAGTTCCAGGATATAGCTGTACATGCGGTAATGCGTGCTCCACGGCGCCTCGGTGGCGTCCACATAGAAGCCGGCGCCGGCGCCGAAGTCCCAGGCATCGGTCTCGCCGGCAATATTCGCGCCGCGCGGGCTGGTGTCGGGCGTGACCAGGATCAGGCCTTCCTCGGCCGCCACGCGCTGCGCGCCGCCCTTGATCATGAATGTTTCTTCTGTGCAGGTCAGGCCGGCCAGGTAAAACAGGGCGGGCGACTTGTTTTCATTGCCTGCCGCGCCGGCGGGAATAAACACCGAGAAACGCATCGGCAAGCCGATCGCTTGCGCATCGTGGCGATAAAAACGTTGTACGCCGCCAAAGCAGGCATGTTCACTCAACAGTTCCAGCATGAATTCTCCTTGTTAATTGCGTAGTATAGCCAGACTGGCTCAGCCGAGCAGGGTGGCCACTGCCGGCAGCAGTGTCTGCGCCGGCGCTTCAATCTTGAAGGCGAGCAATTCGTCGGCGCGCGTCTTGCCCAGGTTGACGGCGGCCACCGGCTTGCCGTGTTCGGCCGCCATGCGGCACAGGCGAAAGCTCGAGTACACCATCACGGACGAGCCGATCACCAGCAGGGCGCTGGCCTGCGCCATTTTTTGTCCCGCTTCGGCGGCGCAGGCGGCCGGCACGCCATCGCCGAAAAACACCACATCGGGTTTCAGTGTGCCGCCGCAGTGCAGGCAGCGCGGCAGCTGGAAGCTGGCCAGCTGGCCCGGTTCGAGCAGCGCATCGCCATCGGGCGCCGGCGTGGCGGTGGCGCCCACCATCTGCGGATTGTCGTATTCCAGCATGTCCTGCACCGTGCGGCGTGCATAGTGCGCGTGGCAATCGAGGCAGACCACCGCATGGATGCTGCCGTGCAGTTCGGTCACGCCGATACTGCCGGCGCGCTGGTGCAGCCCGTCCACGTTTTGCGTGACCAGGCTGCCAACCTTGCCCTGCTGCGCCAGTTGCGCAAGCGCCAGATGGCCTGGATTGGGCGCCGCGCGTGACAGGGTGGGATAGCCCACCATGCTGCGCGCCCAGTAGCGGCGCTGCACGGCTTCCTGGCGCCGGAAGTCCGGGCCTTGCACGGGGGCGTTGCCGCGCCGCACGCCATCAGTGTCGCGGTAGTCGGGTATGCCGGATGCCGTGCTGATGCCGGCGCCCGTCAGCAGCAGCACGCCAGGGTGGTGTTGCAGGAACTGCGCCAGGCGTTCGGCGGCCTCGGTATCGCTGGCGCCGTGCTGGCCGGGGAAGGAAGAGATATGCATGGCGCCATGCTACGCGAAAGCTGGCACCCATGCAGGGACTGCCTGTTGCGTGCTCGTTACTGCAGCTTCATGCCGAAACGCTGCAGGCGCGGCTGCCAATGGTCGAGGATATCGGCCGAAACAAGGATGCGTTCGGCCTTGCCGATCAGCAGTGCGCGCGGCACAAAGCCGAAGTAGCGCGAGTCGGCGCTATTGTCGCGGTTGTCGCCCAGCATCATGTACTGGCCGGCCGGCACGGTGACGGGGGCAAAGCTGCGCCGGGCCGGTACTTGCGGCAGCAGCTGGATCTGGCGCGCGGGGCTCGCCGTACTGCGCTCGCTGAGCCGCTGCGCCTGCAACTGGCCCGCTGCGGCCATGCTGTCGCCGACGGTGTCCTGCCGCTCATATCGGGCTTCGCGGCCATTGATGATCAGCCGCTCGTCGCGCATTTCCACCGTGTCGCCGGGCAGCGCAACAATGCGCTTGATCAGCCGCGTGCCATCCCTGGGCGAGGAAAACGTGACGATGTCGCCGCGCTGCGGTTCGCCCGTATGCTGCAGCACGATATCGGTCAGCGGCACTTTCACATTGAAGGCCAGGCGGTTGACAAACACCACGTCGCCTTCGAGCAGGTTGGGCCGCATAGAAGCCGAAGGGATCGGGTTCCAGTCGGCCACCGCCGTGCGAAATACGCCGAACAGCAGCAGGAACATCAAAAAGCCCTTGTTGGCGCGCAGCCAGCCGCCGGTGTGCATGGTCTTGTTCATCGTGTCTCGTTCTGGGCCTGTGCCCGTGATCGTTGGAGGATGCGCTGTATTAATCGCAACGCTCAGCCACGATGCACGGCGAGACTGAATCCATTCTTAAATGCCGCTGTCCGCCGCAAGATTTGTTGGCACTGTTGCCTGCGCGCCTCACCCCCGTCATGCGCTACGGCTTTCGGCAGGAAGCATTCCGCTCGTCCGCAGATCGCAGCGCAGGTTTGCCGGACAGCTCGTCGAGCAGTTCGCCCAGCGCCACCAGCAGGCCGCCCATTACCAGCGGGATGGCCACCAGCCACGGTGCGGTTTCCAGCCAGGGGCCGAGCACGACGGCCGAGACGAAAGCGATGGTGAACGAAGCGAGCCAGAAGCGGCGCGGATACCTGAGCGTGAAGAGTTGATGCAGCTGGTTCATATGTCATCCTTCGATAACATGCGGTAGAGCCGGGCAGCGAGGATGCTGCTGGTGGCGATCGCGATGCAACCATCGAGAAAGAACAGCACCATGCCCACCAGATGCATGCCGTGCACCAGCTAGGCGGGCAAGTGCCGCGCTTGGGCCCACTGCGTCATCCACGCCAGCACGATGGCGGCGCCAAAAATGGCGACCGCCAACAGCAGCATCAGCAGCACGTGTTCGAACAGGCGGGTGCGCAGTTTCATGTTGGACTCGTCAAGGTTGAAAAAGTTCGAACCTTGAGTTTGTCAGTCACATGCGGCTGCGCTTTGCGCTGGCATAAAGTCGCAGGCGCGCGTGCGGAAACAGCCTTTATGCCAGGAAAATCAGTTACTTGAAGGCTTTGATCACGGCGTCAAGCTTGACCTTGAGCGACTTGTCATGTGCATGGATGGCGGGCACTTCGCGCTGCACGCCGAGCAACTGGTAGACGGCCGTCTGCGCCGCGCGCACCGAGTATTCGACGGTAAACACCACGTCGTCGGCCAGTTCGACGAACTGGCTGACAAAGGCCAGGTTGGTGGAGTTCGCCGGCACCGGCAACGGGCGGTCGCTTTTCACGCGCGGCATGAACATGCTGGTGATATACGGCATGCGGCACGGAATGCAGATGGCCGTGTCCATGATCTCCAGGTCGAAGTTCAGGTGGCCGCACAGTTCGCGCAGGATCTCGGCGCCGCTGCAGTCGGACATCGGCTTGGCCACAAAGTTGCCGATGCGGTCAGGATGCAGCGCATAGCCCCAGAATACCTGCACGCCCGCCGGCTGATTGGCGAAATGCGGCTGATGCGCCAGCACGATGGACATGAACCAGTTGCTGTCCTTGAAGGTGACCAGGCCGCCCGTGCCGGCGCTGTTGCCGGTGAACTGCTCCATGCGGTCGAAGAATGCCGGGTCTTTCAGGGTGACCGTGTACGAGGCCCAGTACGACTCCGGGATGCTGCTGTTGAAGGCGGCGGGGCGGCCCAGTTCCGGACGGCCTTGCGCCAGCTGTTCCCACAGGCGCCAGCCGCCGCTGTCAGCCTTGGTCAGCTTGGCCGGCGCGCTGTCCATCGAGCCGTAGCTGGACGCATCGGTCATCGAGCCATTCTGGAAAAACACCAGGTCGCCCGGCTCGACGGCGATCACGTCCGCCAGTCCATGGCGCTGGCAGTGCAGGGCGGTGGCGGTCAGCTGGCCGTCGTGCTGCTGCACCTCGATATCGGTGACGGTGCAATCCATGATGATGTTGACGCCCTGTTCGCGCAGCCATGACAGCAGCGGGCGCACCAGTGCATCGTACTGGTTGTAGATGGTGCGCTTGACGCCGGCCAGCGTTTCGATGCGCGAAAATTCCATCATGAAGCGGTGCAGGTAGCGCTTGAATTCTACCGCGCTGTGCCAGGGCTGGAAGGCAAACGTGGTGGCCCACATGTACCAGAATTTGGTGTCGAAGAATTCGGGCGAGAGCCAGTCGGTGATCGCGCTGCTGCCCAGCGTGTCTTCGTCCGCTTCCGTCAGTTTCAGCAGTTCCAGCCTGTCCTGCATGGAAAAACCCATGCTGCCGACATCGACCTTGAAGCGGTTGCGGTCGACCAGCCGCGCGCGCGAATGGGGTATATGCCGTTCATTGAAGGCGATGGTTTCGTCGTAGACGCTCTGGCCCGGCGTTTCCAGCGAGGGAATGCTCTTGAACAGGTCCCAGGTGCATTCGTAATTGTCGGTGGTCAGCATGCGCCCGCCGCGCAAGGTATAGCCATCCTCGGCGTTGCCGCCGCCGTCGAGGCTGCCGCCGGCCACGTTGGCCGCCTCCAGGATGGTGATATTACTGCCCTGCATGCCGCCGTCGCGCACCATGAAGGCAGCGGCGGCCAGCGAGCCGATGCCGCCACCTGTGAGCCAGGCTTTTTTAGTTGTGTTTGTCATGATTTTTCCGTGAAAGTGAGCGCTGCAGTGCGCGGTAAAGACCAGCAGGCAAAGCTGCAGCAGCAGCTTTGTATTTGCCTATTTTATAACTCTCACGAAAAAATCCCCATTTAATCGAGCAAATGCTCGGTTTTTCTTGACTCAGGTCGCGTCTTTCTCATTTCGCTTTTCGAAATGCAGCAGATCGCGCCATTCTCCGTCGAATTGCATGGCTTTTTCGGACATGCCGTACTGATGAAAGCCATTACGCTGCAGCACCTTGGCCGATGCCAGGTTGGGCAGGCGCACGACCGATTCCAGGCGCCACAGTTCCAATGGCCCGAACGCCTGTTCCAACAGCAGCGCCACGATGGCCGAAGCATGGCCGCGCCCGCCAAATTGCTGGCCGATGCGGTAGCCCAGCTGCGCCTTGTTGAAGTAGGGGCGGGTGACGGCCGTCAGGTTGACGCGGCCGATGATCTGTCCGTCGAGCTTGGCGAGGAACTGATAAGACTGATCCTGCTCGCGTTCGCGCCGCGCCTGCTCAATCACGGCGGCGATCGCGTCTGCGCTGTAATACGACGGTGCGCGGGCCGTGACCCAGGTTTCGAAATGGGCGCGGTTGTCCACCTCGAACGCCAGCAGAGCGTGGATATCGGCGGCGGATGGGGCATGCAGTTGCAGGCGGTTGGCGTCTGTCATGGGTAAGCCTCGAAAAGAGATGCGCCATTATAATCAGGCAATGTTTTCAATGCATGCAACGTTTTTTCTGAAAGGAAGTCCATGCTGTCCCACCTCTGTCTTGGCACCAACCAGTTTGCGCGCGCCTACGGGTTTTATACGGCGCTGCTCGGCGAACTGGGCCTGGTTGAAAAATTCTGCGACCTTCAAAAACCGTGGGCCGGCTGGATGACGCCCGGCGTGGCGCGTCCGCTGTTCGTGCTCGGCGGCCCGCACGACGGCCAGCCGGCTGCGCCCGGCAATGGCCAGATGACGGCGCTGCTGGCCGGCAGCCGCGCGCAGGTTGACCGCTGCCACCGGCTGGCGCTGGCACACGGGGTGCTCTGCGAGGGCCCACCCGGCCTGCGCCCGCATTACCATGCGAATTACTATGGCGCCTATTTCCGCGACCTTGACGGCAACAAGCTGTGCGTATGCTGCCACGAGGAAGCTTAGTTCAGCACGGTCCCCATACCTCGGACTCGGTCCAGCCCAGCTGCGCAAAATCCTGCGCGCGCAGCGCCGCTTCGCCGGCGCTGAAAAATTCGTCCAGCTGTGGCGGCTCGATGCGGGTGCCGGACAGCATCGCGTGGACCTGTCCCCGGTGGTGGATCTGGTGCTGGAACAGGTGCGCCAGCAGGCGCATGCGCGTGTCGACCTGCGGCGTGTCGCGCAGGATGGTGACGGGGCGCGCCAGATCGGCGTCACGCAATTGCCGGCAGTGTGCGACCAGGCGCTGGTCCGAGGCGCGCTGCGCCGCCTGCAGTCCAGCGCAGTTGTCGAACGGCTCGTCCTGCGCAAAGAACACGTAGCAGTCGGGATGCGGCGCGTCGCCGCGCAGTTCGCGTTCGAGCGCATCGAGATAGAACCAGTCGCACGTCAGTATATGGTTCAGCGTGGCCTGGATGGTGGGGAAAAAGCTGGTGCGCACGGCCTGGAATTCGGTTTGCGACAATTGCGCGCAAGCCTGCAGCAGGCGGTGGTTGGCCCAGGCGTTGTTATACGCCTGGGTGCAAATGTAGTGGGCAAGCGAATTGTTCATGATGGAAGGCCGATCGGGCAGGGCAGCACAGGGCTGCGGCAGTCGCACTGTAGCATTTTGCGGCATGCATGCAACGCCGGGCACACTGCCCGCATCGGCGCTGCCCGCATCAGGTAAAATCGTGGATCGGATTTCCCGATGGTGATGCATGAGAGTTTGGACAGCAATATGGGTTGGATAGGAAAATTACTCAACGGCGGCGACGCAAAAAACAAGTCCGAGCCCGCACCCGTCATCGCTGCGGCGCCCGAGATCGCGCCAGCACCGATGCCCATCACCGAAATTGATGCACTCTACTATCGCTGGCTGGCGGGTGCCGGCTCGACGCAGGCGCCGGCACAAACCGAACAGCAGATCCTGGCCGAATTGACGCGCCTGACCCAGGAGCCGCTTGCTGGCGCTGCCCTGGTGCCGCGCATGCCGGCGATTATTCCGCAGCTGATGCGTACCTTGCAAGAAGAGAGCATGAACGCCGCCGAGCTGTCGCGCCAGCTGGCGCAGGACGTGCTGCTGGTCGCCGAGGTCTACCGCGAAGCGAACCGGCCCCGCTACCATTCGCGCTATAACTCCAGCCCGTCCATCAGCAGCATGGAAAGCGCCATCATGCTGCTGGGGCAAAACAATATGCGCATGCTGCTGGCGCGCGTCGCCTTCCGCCCCATCGTCAGCATGCAGAGCGGTGGGGTCACCATGCGCGCGGCGCCGCAGATCTGGCGCCAGTCCGAGAAATGCGCGCTGGGCGCCAGCCTGGTCGCGCCAGGCATGCAGGCGAACGCCTTCGACGCCTATCTGGCGGGCCTGATCGCCAATGTGGGGCTGGTGGTGGCGTTCCGGCTGGTCGACCAGCTGCATGCGCCGGACGCCTTTCCCCAATCAAGCGCCTTTATCGCCCAGGTATTTGCGCAGGCGCGCATGCTGTCGGTGCGGATCGCCGAGTTATGGGAGTTCCCCGACTCCGTCACCAGCGCGATCGCCCAGGCCGGGCAACTGGACGCCGACCCGCAGGCGCAGGCGCTGGCGCTGGGCGAGCGCCTGAGCAAATTGCGCATGCTGGCCGATGCCGGCCAGTTCCCGGCCGACGACAGCTTCGTGCTGGCAGGACTGGGCGAGGATGCGCTGGCGGCATTCGACAAACTGGCCGACGACGAGGATTGACGGTCAACAGCGCGCGCTAACGGGCAAAATACAGCTCATGCAGATGGTCGAGATTGACCTCCGACGCCTTCTGCGACAGCGCCACCTTCCCGCTTTGCATCAGGTAGACATGGTCGGCCACGCCTACCGCGCGCGCCGTGTTCTGCTCGACCAGGATCATCGTGCGCTGGCCGTCGTTCAGGCGCGCCAGGATCTCGAACAGCTCATTGACCACCAGCGGCGCCAGGCCCAGCGAAGGTTCGTCGATGATCAGCAGCTTCGGGTCCGACATCAGCCCGCGCGCCATCGCCAGCATCTGCGCCTCGCCGCCCGACAGCGAGCCGGCCAGCTGCTTGCGCCGCTCGCGCAGGCGCGGGAACATGCTGTACGACTGCTCAAGACGGTCGCGCATGTGTGCGCGGTGCTCTTTGGGAAACGCACCCATGATCAGGTTTTCTTCCACACTCATGTCGCGAAACGTCATGCGTCCCTCCGGGATCATGGTGACCGACGCATCGCTCATCTTCCAGGTCGGCGTGCCGTTCAGTACCTTGCCAGCCAGGCTGATGCTGCCCGCGCTGGCCGGCACCAGGCCCATGATGGCGCGCAGCAGCGTTGTCTTGCCGGCGCCGTTCGGCCCGATAATGGTGGTCAGCTTGCCTTGCGGCACGCTCAAGGACACATCCCACAGCACATTGATGGCGCCATAGCCGGCGCGCAAATTGGTCACTTCAAGCATCTGCGGCTCCCGTATAACTTTTGATGACGGCCGGATCGCGGAACACCGCATCCGGCGTGCCGTCGGCGATCAGCTGGCCAAAATTGAGTACCGCCACGCGCGGACACAGATTGCTGATGGTCTCGATATCGTGCTCGATCATCACGATGCCCACCCCGAATCTGGCATGCAGGTCCTTCAGCATGCCCATGAAGCGGCGCTTGCCCGTCGTTTCCAGGCCTGCCAGTACTTCGTCCAACAGCAGCAGTTTCGGCTCGGTGGCCAGCGCTTTCGCCACCTCCAGCGCTTTCAGCTCCGTCAGCGCCAGTTCGCTGGCCGCGTCGCGCCCGGCCTTGCTTGTGAGGTTGGTGAAATCGAGGATCTCGTCGATTTTCCCGTGATCGACCTTGCCGGTGCCGAAGCGCTGCGCGACGATCAGGTTTTCGCGCACCGTCAGTTCATGCATCGGCTGCGGGATCTGGAAGGTGCGGCCAATGCCCAGGCGCGCGCGCTGGTACATCGGCGTGGCCATCACGTTGCGGCCCTCGAAGCGGATCGCGCCGCTGGTGGGGCGCACCAGGCCCGAGATCGCGTTGAACAGCGTGGTCTTGCCGGCGCCGTTCGAGCCTACCAGGCCGATCACGTCATTGCTGCCGATATTCAGGGTGACCGCGTCGACGGCCGTCAGGCCGCCGAAGCGTACCGAGACATGATCAAGTTCCAGCATGAGTCTTTTCCTTTCCCTTTATTGCTTTTCTCAGCAGCGGCAGCAGGCCGTTCGGGCTGAAGACGATCATCGCCACCAGCAGCACGCCCAGCACCAGCTGGTGGCCGGTGGGAATGATCGACTTGAAGATCAGCTGGTCGACCAGGTACACCACCACCGCGCCCAGCACGGGGCCGAGGATGGTGCGGTAGCCGCCGAAGATCGCCGCGACGATGGGCAAGGTCACCCACAGGCTGTTGAAAGCGTAATCGGGTTCCAGGAAGTTGATGTAGTGGGCATTGAAGGCGCCGAACAGGCCGGCCATAAAGGCCGACACCAGCAGCATCGCGCCTTTCAGCAAGGTGCTGTTGACGCCCACCACGCGCGTCGCGTCTTCGCTGTCGTGCATGGCGCGCAGCGCGATGCCGTAATGGCTGGAGCGGATGCGGCTGTAGGCAAACGCGCAGGCCACCACCAATGTGAGCACCACCAGGTAGGCGCCCGTCTTGCCGGCCAGGTCGAAGCCGAATATGGTGGGCAGGGTCGGGATATTGGCCACGCCGCCCGAGCCGCCGGTGAGCGAACTCCATTCGGTGGCCACGATGCGGAAGATATGCGCGTAGGCCAGGATCGCCAGCGCAAAATACGGTCCGCGCAAGCGCAGCACCGGCAGCATGATGACGGCCGAAATGGCCGCGCCCACGCCACCCAGCAGCATGGCTGCAAACACGGGCAGGCCCAGTTTCACGGTGGTGAGCGCCGAGACATAGGCGCCCACGCCGAAGAAAGCCGCATGGCCGAAGCTGACCATGCCGCCCAGGTTGCCCAGCAAGGCCCACGACAGGGCCACGCCGCCGATGATCAGGGCCGCCACCACCATGCTCATCACGTACTGGTTGCCGCCCAGGGCCAGCGGCACGGCCACATATGCGGCCAGCAGCAGACCGGTGGTCGAAACAAGGGTAGACGATTTCATCCGCGCCTCCGTACCGCGCCAAACAGGCCGTTCGGCATAATGAACAGCACCAGCAGGAACAGCACCATGCCGGACAATTCCTGCAGCGCCGAACTGGCCAGCGTGACGGTCAGCGCTTCGGCTACGCCCAGCAGTACGGCGGCGATCAGCACGCCCGGGATCGAGCCGATGCCGGCCAGCACCGTGATAATGAAGGCTTTCACCGTCAGCGCGCCGCCGTAGGCCGGCTGGATCACGCCATAGCTGAACAGCGCCACGCCGGCAAACGCGGCCAGGATGCCCGCCACCAGGAACGACACCATTTCGGTGCGGCCCGGATCGATGCCCATCAGCTTGGCCGCATCGCGGTTGCTGGACACGGCGCGCACGGCGCGGCCATACCAGCTGGTGGCCAGCCAGCGCCACAGCGCCGCCATCAGCACCAGGCTGACGCCGAAGAAAATCACTTCGCTGCGCATGCTGAAGAACGGGCCGATCTCGAAGCCTTCCTGCAGCCAGCTCGACGAAGTCGAGCGGATATCGGCCTTCCATACCAGCAGGATGAAATTGGTCAGGATCACGCCGATGCCGTAGGTGAGGATCAGCGAATTGATCTCGCGGTCCTTCTTGATGCGGCTGACGATGAAGTACACGCCGACCGACGTCAGGCTGACGATCACCAGCGCGATCGGAATCGCGAACATCGGGCCCAGGCCCAGGCCCGACTCCACGCTGTAGGCGATATACGCGGCCAGCAGCACCAGTTCGCCGTGCGCCAGGTTGATGATCTTCATGGTGCCGAACACCAGCGCCAGACCGAGCGCGATCAGGGCGTACGAGCCGCCCTGCAGCAGGCCCGAATACAGGGCCTGCAGGATTAATTCTGTCATGTCGTTATCCCGTCAGGCAGCCGGCCAGCATCCGCAAGGGGCGCCGGCCAGGCTGTCGTTTATCGGTGCGCGCCGGAAGCGGCGCGCGGAAGACTTTTTTACCAGGGCAGGGCAGGGTAGGCCAGCTTGCCGGTGGCGCTTTCCTTCGGCCAGACGATCACCACTTTCTTGTCCTGGTGCTGCGCCATGCGGTGCACGAAGTTCTGGTTGTCGCCATTGGCGGCAAACTGCACCCGGCCGATCAGCGTTTCGCGGTCGGTCTTGCGCATCTCCTCGGCCACGCCGCCTTTTTTTACGGTGCCCTTGTCGGCCGCGCGCGCGATCGCTTCGAACAGCAGCATCGACTGCACATAGCCGAACTGGCCCAGGTAGTCCGGTTCCTTCTTGTACAGCTGCTTGTAGGCGTCGCTGAAAGCCTTGCCGTCGGCCGTCTTGAATTCGGTCGGGAACGGCAGCAGCGCCGTGCCGAACACGTTGGGCATCAGGTCGGGAAAGTCGGCCGCCATTTTTGGTGTGGCCAGCGACCACACGCCCACCATCGCCTTGATCTTCGGTTTCAACACGCGCGCGGCGCGGATAATGCCGACATAATCGTTTTCATAGCCGACCATGGCCACCACTTCCGATTTGTCCTGCAGCTTGATCTTGTTGATGATGGGCTTGAAGTCGGTAATGGCCGGGTCGAACGAGTGCGAGGTGACCTTTACGCCCTTGGCGGCCAGCGCCTTTTCCACGTCCTTGGCCAGACCCGTGGTGGCGTCCTTGGTCGAATACACGATGGAGACGGATTTGGCGCCGACGTCGGCAAGCATGCCCAGCATGGCTTTTTCGTAGCCGGCCGTGTTATTGATGCGGAAAAAATTCTTGCGCCCGCTGGCGACCAGGCTGTCGTCCACGCCGCCCGAGGTGATGTAGACCAGGCCCAGCTTGTTGGCCGTATCGGACGCCGGCGAGATATTGTTCGAGCCGTAGCCGCCCGTGATCGCCACCACGCCCTGGCTGGCCAGTTTTTCGACGGCGGCAATCGCTTTCGCCGGCGCCGATTCGTCGTCGACCGTAATGACCTTGACCGTGTGCTTGCCGTTGGTCTTGTTGAATACTTCGGCCGCGACCATGATGCCTTCCTGCATGCCGGCGCCGACGCGCGCCAGGTTGCCGGTCAGCGGGATTTCGGCGCCGACCAGGAATTCCTCGGCGTGGGCATGGGCCAGCCAGGCGCTGGAAATCAGGGTGGCCATGGCGATGCGTGTGATGGTGCGTTTCATCTGTGTCTCCTCCGTGAGATGCCGGCGCCGAAATGGGCGCCAGTTGAATCGAGCTGTCGGATACCCGTTGTCTTTTATTGTCCGGTGTATCCAGGCCAGGTGCAATCTGTCTTATCGCTGCTGGTACTGCTGCTGTGCCATCTGGCGCAGCTGTCCTTTCAAAATCTTGCCGGTGGCCGCCGCCGGCAGCGCGTCCATCACGATGATCGCCGACGGACATTTGTACGGCGACAGCGTGCCGGCCAGGTACGCCTGCAGCGCTTCCGGCGTGACCGGCTGGCGCGGATCGAGCTCCACATACGCGACCACGTCCTCGTTGCCATCGGCCACGCTGCAGCCGACCACCGCCGACTGGATCACGGACGGATGCGCGTTCAGGGCCGTTTCCACTTCCAGCGGATACACGTTGAAGCCGGAACGGATGATCAATTCCTTGGTGCGTCCGACGATGAACAGCGCGCCGTCCTCGCCCTGGCGCGCCATGTCGCCCGTGTTCAGCCAGCCGCCGTCGCGCATGGTGGCCGCCGTCATGTCCGGCTCCCTGTAGTAGCCGGCCATCACGTTCGGCCCGCGTATCCACAGCTCGCCGGGCGTGCCGGGCGCCACGTCCACACCATCGGTATCGACGATGCGCGTTTCCACGCCGGGGATCGGCGAGCCGACCGAGTCGTCCCGGCGCGGCGCCTCCAGGCGCGTCTGGCTGATGGTGGGCGAGCTTTCCGTCATGCCGTAGCCATTGTGCAGTGCAGTGCCGAGCAGCTTTTCCACTTCCATTTTCAGCGATGGCGACAGCGGCGAGCCGCCCGCATACGCAAAGCGCAATCGGGTCGGCAATGGCGTGCCGGAGCCGCCCAGCGTCTGCAGCAGCTTGGCATACATGGCCGGCACGCCCTGCACGATGGTCAGGTCATCGTTCTTCAATGCCGACAGCAGGCCTTCGACCGAGAAGCGCGGTACCAGGTACAGGGCCGCGCCTGCATGCAGCGTGCCCAGCGCCACCGACGCCAGCCCGTACACATGCGAGATCGGCAGCACGCCATAGGCGCGGTCAGTCTGCGTCAGGCCACGCAGGCGGCTCGACACGGCGGCGATAAACAGCAGGTTGCGGTGCGTCAGCATCACCCCCTTGGACTGGCCCGTGGTGCCGGTGGTGTAGATCAGCGCGGCCACCTGTTCATTGCCGGACAGCGTGGCCTCCGCCACCGCATCGCCGTTCAGCGCTCCGGCCATCAGTTCGCCCATGCCGTCAACTGTTACGGCAACGGCGCCATGGCGCGCCGCATGCTCGCCTGCTTCCCTTGACGACGCATGCAGATACAGCACGCGCCGCGCCGTCGAGTGCAGCGCGATGGTGTCGACCTCGCGCGATGACAGGCGCGCATTGACGTTGACGATCCAGGCGTCGATGCTGGCGGCCGCAAAGATCAGCGCCACCTGCAGCGCGCAGTTTTCGCCGACCACCATCAGCCGGTCGCCGGCGCGCACCTCGAGTTCGCGCAGCAGGCGCGCCGCGTCTTCCACGGCATGCTGCAGCTGCGCATAGGTCCAGTGCCGGCCGCCTTCATGCAGGGCGGGGGCATCGGGCGTCTGCGCGGCCCAGCGTGCGGGAATCGCCGACAGTCGCGCCGGCAGGCTGTCGAGCAGGGCGGGGATATGATCCATCGCGGCCGCTGTCATTTTTGCGCTGCCTTGATCATGTTGCGGGCAATGACGATCTGCTGGATCTGCGTCGTCCCCTCGTAGATGCGGAACAGGCGCACGTCGCGGTAGAAGCGCTCGGCCGCGTACTCGGAGATATAGCCGGCGCCGCCGTGGATCTGCACCGAGCGGTCGGCCACGCGGCCGCACATTTCGGAGGCGAACAGCTTGCAGCACGACGCTTCCGTCGAGATGTCTTCCTTGTTGTCGCGGCGGCGCGCGGCGTCGAGCACCATGCTGCGCGCCGCATAGATCTCGGCCTTGCTGTCGGCCAGCATGGCCTGGATCAGCTGGAATTCGGCGATCGGCTGGCCGAACTGCTGGCGCTCCATCGCATACGCCAGCGCGTCGGCCAGCATGCGTTCGGCCGCGCCCACGCAGACGGCGGCGATATGCAGACGGCCCTTGTCGAGCACTTTCATCGCAGTCTTGAAGCCCACGCCTTCCTTGCCGCCGATCAGATTGGCGGCCGGCACGCGGCAGTTTTCAAAGATCACGTCGCAGGTATGCGCGCCTTGCTGACCCATTTTCTTATCGACTTTGCCCAGCGACAGGCCCGGCGTATCCTTTTCCACGATAAACGCGGAAATCGCCGACGCGCCCCGTTTTGTCGGGTCGGTACGGGCCATCACCGTAAAGATGCTGGCCTCGGGCGCGTTGGTGATATAGCGCTTGCTGCCGTTCAGGATATAGAAGTCGCCATCGCGCACGGCGCTGGTGCGCAGGGAGGCGGCATCCGAACCGGACCCCGCTTCTGTCAGCGCGAACGAGCCGATGATCTCGCCGGCCGCCAGCTTGGGCAGGTAATGCTGTTTCTGTGCTTCCGTGCCGTCGATCACGATACCCTGCGAGCCGATGCCGTTGTTGGTGCCGATCAGCGAGCGGAAGGCGGGCGAGGTACGGGCGATCTCGAACGCCACGCGCACTTCCTCTTCCATGCTCAGCTGCAGGCCACCGTAGGCTTCCGGGATCGACAGGCCGAACAGGCCCAGCTCGCGCATCTGCGCCACGATGGCTGGCGGTATCGTGTCGGTTTCGGCCACCAGGTTTTCATTCGGTACCAGCACTTCGCGCACGAAGCGGCTGATGCTGTCGAGCAGGATATTCAAGGTTTCTTCGTCGCGTATCATGGTTTCCTTTGCGTGAGAGTGTGGGGCGCAGGGAGCGGGGTTCAGCCGCGGCCCAGGTTTGTTTCAACGGTCTTGACCAGCGCCACCAGCCGTGGTCCCAGGTCCGATTCGAGTTTGTCGCGCGACAGCAAAAAGGCCGGGCCGCCGCAGTTGAAGGCCATCACCTGTTCGCCGTCCGCACCCAGCATCGGCACGCCCACCGAGTGGATGTCGTTCTGCCATTCGCCGGCCGAGATGCAGAAGCCCCGGTCCTGGTAGTCCTTGAAGCCCTGTTCGATGCCGGCGCGGATGCGCGGCCAGCGTTCGGTGTCGTGCGTGCGCGCATGATCCATCAGGTAGTCGCGTTCGGACTGGGGCAGGATGCACAGCAGCGCCTTGCCCATGGCGGTGGTCATCAGGGGGATGCGCGAGCCGACATCGAGGCGCAGCGTGACATTGGCGCTGCTGCGGCAGGTTTCCACGTACACCATGCTGAGGCGGTCGCGCGTGCCCATCGAGACGGATGCCTGCGCGTATTCCGCCAGTTCTTCCATCAGCGGGCGCGCCATCTTGCGCACGTCGAGATTCGACAGCATGCGGTAGCCGAGCGCCAGCACGCCGGCGCCCAGCTGGTACTTGCCCAGGCTGTCCGAGTAACTGAGGTAGCCCAGCCTGGTCAGTGTGTAGGTCAGGCGCGAGATGGTCGGTTTCGGAATCGCCGTGCGTTTTGCCATGTCGGCATTCGACAGGAACACTTCGCCGGGCCGGAAGCACCGCAGCACTTCCAGTCCGCGCGCCAGCGCGTTGACGAACTGGCGGTCCTTGCCTTCCTCGTCATCGCTGAAGACGACGATTTCCGGATCGATTGCAGGCTGCATGGTGGTTGCGTTGGCGGTCATTGTGCGCTCCTCTGCAAACCAGTTTGCCTAGCGAGATCAGCCATGTCAACCGTTTTGTGAAACATTCGTTCGCACAGCGAAATGGTGCGCTGCACGATTTTGGATGTAGATTCATTAGAAATACTAATAAGAGCGTCCCGCCAAGTACGGCTAATCAGCGCGCCGTGCAGACGCTACAGTATGGCCTTCAGTTCAGCAAGGAGATGGTCATGTCCGTTGACAACCCCACCCGCCGCGCCATGATGGCAGGCCTGGCCGCCTTGCCATTTGGCGAGTCGACCGCAGCGCCCGGCGCCAAAGCCCGCACCCTGGTCGCGTACTTTTCACGTTCGGGCAATACGCGCGTGATTGCCGGCGTGATCGAACGCGCGCAGCATGCGCAGCTGTTCGAGATCCGGCCCGCACACGCGTATCCGGCCGACTATTTTGAGACCGTCGAGCAGGCGCGCCAGGAACGCGACCGTGGCGACCTTCCACCATTGTCCGGCAAGCTGGCCAGCCTCGATGGTTACGACACCGTCTACCTCGGTTTTCCCGTCTGGGGCGAAACCGTGCCGCCCGTGGTGCGCACTTTTTTGTCGCTGCATGGCTGGCAGGGCAAGACGCTGATCCCTTTTATTACGCATGGCGGCTACGGCCCCGGCGACTGCCAGGCGCAGCTGGCCAAGCGCGCACCGGGCGCCACGATACGGCCCGCCTTCGTGCTGGAAGCGGACCAGGAACGGCGCACCACCACCAGCGTGACCACCTGGCTCAAGACGATTGATTAGCGCAGCTAATAAGGCCATGCGAGATACAGCCATATTCGCACGATAGCGCAAGCGCTATATTGGCCGCCAGACCATCATTACCCGACCGTATCGAAAGGACCCCATCATGAAGCATGTCCTGCCTGGTGCATTGCTGGTGTTTGCCGGCGCTGCCGCCGGCCAGCAGCCGGCACAAACCATTACCGCGGCAACTTCGGCCGCACCGACCACGGGGTCGGCCGATTACTTTACCGGACAGGTGCGCGTACAGGCGCTGTCGCCGGTCAATGACAGCATCAACGCCAGCAGCGCCTACGTCACGTTCGCGCCCGGCGCCCGCTCCGCGTGGCATACCCATCCGCGCGGCCAGTACCTGATCGTCACGGCAGGCACCGGCCTGACGCAGCAGTGGGGCAAAAGCGTGCAGGCACTGAAAGAGGGCGACGTGGTGTGGTGTCCGCCCGGCATCAAGCACTGGCATGGCGCTGCGCCAGGCAGCGCGATGACGCATATCGCGCTGACCGGCGCGCTCGATGGCACATCGGTGCAATGGATGGAAAAGGTCAGCGATGAACAGTATCAATCCCGTTAAACATAGTGCCACCGTGCTGGCGCTGTTGGCCATGCTGGCGGTCCAGCTGCCGGCTGCCAGCGCCACAGCGCAGAACCAGGAGAACGCACGCGTGCAAACAGAACAGACCCTCAGCCTCGGGCAGCAGGCCATCGGACCAATCGCCGCCTGGATGGCCGTCGGCGACATGGATCAATTACGGCCGGCGCTGGAGCAGGGCCTCGACGCGGGCCTGGCGATCAGCGACTGCAAGGAAATCCTGGTGCAGCTGTATGCGTATGCCGGTTTTCCGCGCAGCCTCAATGCGCTCAACGCGCTGATGGCGGTGCTGGAACAGCGCCGCCAGCGCGGCATCGTCGACGCGCCGGGCACGGAGTCCGATCCGGTGCCGACCGGCGACGCGCTGCTGGCGCTGGGCACCGATAACCAGACCAGACTGACCGGCGCGCCCGTCAAAGGGCCCGTGTTCGAATTTGCGCCGCAGATCGACCGCTACCTGAAAACCCATCTGTTCGGCGATATCTTTGCACGCTCCAACCTCGACTGGCAAAGCCGCGAACTGGCCACCGTTGCCGCGCTGGCGGCGCTGAGCGGAACCGAAGCGCAGCTGCAGTCGCATCTGAAAGTCGGCCTGAATGTGGGCTTGAGCGTCACGCAGCTGCGGCAATTCATCGCCGTGCTGGCCCGGCAGGGCCTGCCAGAGGCGGCGCAGCGCGCACAAACGGCACTCGATAAAGGAAGCAAGCCATGAATGAGTTCAGCGATATCCAAGCAAGCCGGCGCGCGGTGCTCAAGGCCGGCGCCGTCTCGGCCGGCGCGGCCGTGGTGCCGTCGCTGGGCCTGGCGCAAGCTGCAGCGCGGCCTGCCGGTGCTCCGGTGCTGGCCAGCGTGTCGTTCAGCGTCAACGGCAAGATGCAGCGGCTCGACGTCGACACGCGCACCACCTTGCTCGATGTGCTGCGCGAGCAGCTGCACCTGACCGGCACCAAGAAGGGCTGCGACCACGGCCAGTGCGGCGCCTGCACCATTTTGCTCGACGGGCGCCGCATCAATGCCTGCCTCACGCTGGCGGTCATGCACGAAGGGGCGAAAATCACTACCATCGAAGGCCTGGGCACGCCCGACAGGCTGCATCCGATGCAGGCCGCGTTCATCAAGCACGACGGCTACCAGTGCGGCTACTGCACCCCCGGCCAGATCTGTTCGGCGGTGGCCGTGCTCGACGAAATCAAACGCGGCGTGCCCAGCCATGCAAGCGCCAGCCTGGTCGAACAACCGCTGCTGAGTCCTGATGAAATCCGCGAGCGCATGAGCGGCAATATCTGCCGCTGCGGCGCGTATTCGAATATTGTCGAGGCGGTGACCGAAGCGGGAGGCCGGCCATGAAGGCCTTTACCTACCAGCGCGCGGCCTCGCCGGCGCAAGCTGCGGCGGCGGCCTCGCGCACGCCGGGCGCCCGGTTTATCGCCGGCGGCACCAATCTGCTGGACCTGATGAAGCTGGAAATCGAGACGCCGTCGCACCTGGTCGACGTCAACGGCCTCGGTTTTGACCGCATCGAGGCAGCGCCCGATGGCGGCCTGCGCATCGGCGCGCTGGTGCGCAATACCGACCTGGCGGCGGACGCGCGCGTGCGCCGCGACTATGGCGTGCTGTCGCGCGCCTTGCTGGCCGGCGCGTCGGGCCAGCTGCGCAACAAGGCCACCACCGCCGGCAACCTGCTGCAGCGCACGCGCTGCGCCTATTTCTATGACACCAACCAGCCCTGCAACAAGCGCGTGCCGGGCAGCGGCTGCTCTGCCATCGGCGGCGCCAATCGCCAGCATGCGGTGATCGGCGCCAGCAGCGCCTGCATCGCCACGCATCCGGGCGACATGGCGGTGGCCATGCGCCTGCTCGACGCCAGGATTGAAACCGTGCGCGCCAGCGGCGCGGCGCGCGTGATTCCGATCGCGGACTTCTATCGCCTGCCAGGCGACACGCCGCATCTCGACACCGTGCTGGAAGCGGGCGAGCTGATTACCGGCGTGACCCTGCCGCCACCGCTCGGTGGCGTGCACGTGTACCGCAAGGTGCGCGACCGTGCCTCGTATGCGTTTGCACTGGTATCGGTGGCGGCCGTGATCCAGCCCGACGGCAGCGGGCGGGTGGCGCTCGGCGGCGTGGCGCACCGGCCGTGGCGCGTGGAAGCGGCGGAACGCCATCTGCCGCATGGCGCCGCAGCAGTGGCGGGCGCCTTGCTGTCAGGCGCGCGCCCGACAGAACAAAACGCGTTCAAGATCACCCTGGTCGAGCGCACGCTGGCAGCGGTGCTGCTGGACGCCCGCGATGACGGCAGCGAACACAGGAGCAAGCCAGCATGAAATTCGATACTCCGGCAGTGAAAAATCCCATCGACCGCCTGAAGGTGGTTGGCAAGGCGACCGAACGCATCGACGGCCCCCTGAAAACCACAGGCACCGCCACCTACGCCTACGAACAGCATGCGGCCGCGCCCGATGCCGTCTACGGCTATATCGTCGGCGCCGCGATTCCCAAGGGCCGCATCGAGTCCATCGACCTGGCGCAGGCCAGCGCCGCTCCGGGCGTGCTCGGCATCGTCACGTCGCACAATGCGGGCAAGCTCGATATCGGCGGCTTCTATGTGGCGCGGGCGCTGGCCGGCCCCGAGGTCGACCACTACCACCAGGCCGTGGCCATCGTGGTGGCCGAAACGTTCGAGCAGGCGCGCGCCGCCGCCCAGCTGGTGCGCGTGCGCTATGCGCGCAGCGCCGGTGCGTTCGACCTGGCGGCGGCAAAGGACAGCTCGCAGCTGCTGCCGGCCAGGCCGGCGCAGGCGTCCAGCGTGGGCGACTTCGATGGCGCGTTTGCCGCTGCGTCGGTCACGCTGGACGCGGCCTACACCACGCCCGACCACGCGCACGCGATGATGGAGCCGCATGCGACGATTGCCGCGTGGAGCGGCGAGAAGCTGACCTTGTGGACCGCGATCCAGCTGGTCGGCTGGGGCCTGCGCGATATCGCGAAGATACTCGGCATGGCAAAAGAAAATGTGCATATCGTCGCGCCATATATCGGCGGCGGCTTTGGCGGCAAGGGTTCGATATTGTCCGACGCCGTGCTGGCGGCGCTGGCGGCCAGGCAGGTGGGGCGCCCGGTCAAGGTCACCTTGCAGCGCGCGCTGATGTTCAACAACACCACGCACCGCGCCGCCACCATCCAGCGCATCCGCATCGGCGCCACGCGCGCCGGCAAGATCACGGCGATCGGCCACGAAAGCTGGTCCGGCAACCTGGGCGAGCGGCCCGAGTCCGCCACCGCGCCCACGCGCATCCTGTATGCGGGCGCCCACCGCATGACGCGGCTGCGCGTGGCGCACCTGGACCTGCCCGAGGCGAGCGCCATGCGCGCACCGGGCGAGGCGCCCGGCATGATGGCGCTGGAAATCGCGATGGATGAAATGGCGGAAAAGCTGAAACTCGATCCGGTCGCGTTTCGCATCCTGAATGACACGCAGGTCGACCCGGAGTCGCCGCACAAGCCCTTTTCGAAGCGCCAGCTGGTCGAATGCATGAAGCTGGGCGCCGAAAAATTCGGCTGGGACCAGCGCCAGGCCAAACCGGCCGCGCGCCGCGACGGGCGCTGGCTGGTCGGTCTCGGTATGGCGGCCGGCGTCCGTGGCGCGCCCGTGGTCAAGTCGGCCGCGCGCGTAAAGCTGGGCCGCAACGGCATCGTCACGGTGGAAACCGACATGACCGATATCGGCACCGGCAGCTATACCATCCTGGCGCAGACGGCGGCCGAGATGCTGGGCGTGGGCCTCGATAAAGTCGTGGTACGGCTGGGCGACTCGCAGTTTCCCGAAGGCGCCGGTTCCGGTGGCCAGTTCGGCGCGGCCTCGTCGACGGCCGGCGTGTATGCGGCCTGCATCAAGCTGCGCGCGCTGGTGGCGCAGCGCCTCGGTTTCAACTCTGGTGAAGTGGAATTTGCCGATGGCCGCGTGCGCGCGGGAGGCAACAGCCGGCCCCTGCTTGACGCGCTGGCGCAGGGCGAACTGCAGGCCGAAGACGCGATGGAATACGGCGACCTGTCGAAACGCTATGCGCAGCAGACGTTTGCCGCGCATTTTGTCGAAGTGGGGGTGGACGCCGCCACCGGCGAAATCCGCATCCGGCGCATGCTGGCCGTGTGCGCGGCGGGCCGCATCATCAATCCGATGGCCGCGCGCAGCCAGATCATCGGCGGCATGACGATGGGCGCGGGCGCCGCATTGATGGAAGAACTGGTGGTCGACAAGCGCGCCGGCTTCTTTGTCAACCACGACCTGGCCGGCTACGAGGTGCCGGTGCACGCCGACATTCCGCACCAGGACGTGATTTTCCTCGACGAGGTCGATCCGACCATCGGTCCGCTGAAAGCCAAGGGAGTCGGGGAGCTGGGCATCAGCGGCGTGCCGGCGGCGATCGCCAACGCGGTCTATAACGCCACCGGCGTGCGCGTGCGCGATTATCCGATCACGCTCGACAAGCTGCTCGCTCACCTGCCGCAACTGGCATAGTCAGCCTGGCAGCGCCGGCTGTTTTCATGCCGGCGCTCGCGCCAGGAAAGGCAGCAGGTGGCCGATAAACGCGGCTGGCTGTTCTTCCATGATGAAGTGGCCGCAGTCGGCCACGATGGCGCCGCGCAGATCATCCGCCTTGCCCTGCATGGTGAGCAGTGGCGCGTCGTTGGTGGCGTATTCGGCGCCGATCGCCAGCACCGGCATCGCCAGCGGCGTCTTTGCCCGCTGCTGGTTCTGGCGGATGGTTTCGGGGATCGCCCGGTAATACGCAAAGCCGGCGCGCAGCGCGCCCGGCGTGGCGTAGGCGTCCGCATACACCTCCACCGCCACCTGGTCGCGGCGGTGCGACCATTTGTCGAAGATAAAGCGGATGTACTCCCGCTCCTTGCCGGCGGTGAGCATCTCGGGCAGGTCCAATACCTGGTTGAACATGAAATGCCACAGGAAGATATTGTCCTGCGGCGCGACGAAAATGGGTGGCGCCGGCGCCAGGCCCGGGATCACCGCTTCCGTCAGCGCCAGCCTGGTCACGGCCTGCGGAAAATCGCTGGCCAGCGCATAGCCGACCCACATGCCTATATCGTGGCCCACCACATCGTACTGCGCGTGGCCGAGCGCCAGCATGGCCCGGTGCAGCGTGGCGGCCGCCGCGCCCGTGTCGTAGCCGCCGCCCGGCCGGTCGGAGTGCCCGCTGCCGGGCGGGTCGATGGCGATTGCCTGGTAGCCCTCGGCGGCCAGCGCCGCCATCACATGGCGCCAGGCGTACCAGGTCTGCGGCCAGCCGGGAATCAGCAGCACCGGTTTGCCGCTGCCGGCCGTCACGCAGTGCAGGCGGTGGTGGTCGATGCGGACATAGTCATGGGTAAAGTCGTTCATCTGGATTCCTGGTTCAGTTAGCGTGGATGCCGAGCAGCGTGGCGATCTGCTGCCTGCTGACGGGGGCGCCGGCAAAGTCGTCGAAAATCTTGCTGGTGACGGGGATGATGTGGGCGTTGATGAAGGCCACGCCCTCGCGCGCACCCGCTTCCTGGTCTTTCAGGCAGCACTCCCATTCCAGCGTGGCCCAGCCAGCGTAGTCGTACTGCGCCAGTTTCGAAAAGATGGCCTTGAAATCGACCTGGCCGTCGCCCAGCGAGCGGAAGCGGCCGGCGCGGTTTTCCCACGACTGGTAGCCGCCATAGATGCCTTGCCGTCCGCTCGGATTGAACTCGGCGTCCTTCACATGGAACATGCGGATATGGTGCCGGTAGATGTCGATGAAATCGAGGTAGTTCAGCTGCTGCAGCACGAAGTGGCTGGGGTCGAACAGCATCTTGCAGCGCGGGTGGCGCCCGACGCGCTCGTAAAACATCTCGAAGCTGGCGCCGTCGTGCAGGTCTTCGCTGGGGTGGATCTCGTAGCACAGGTTGACGCCCTGTTCTTCGCACACATCGAGGATCGGCAGCCAGCGGCGCGCCAGTTCGTCGAAGGCCGCGTCGATCAGGCCGGGCGGGCGCTGTGGAAACGGGAACAGGTAGGGCCAGGCGAACGAGCCCGAAAAGGTACCCATCTCGGCCAGTCCCAGGCGCTTCGAGGCCATCGCCGCCAGTTTGATACGCTCGATGGCCCAGGCGGTGCGCGCTTCCGGCCGGCCTTGCAATTCCGGTGGCGCGAAGCTGTCGCACAGCGCATCGTAGGCCGGGTGCACGGCCACCAGCTGGCCGAAGATATGGGTGGTCAGTTCGCTGATGACCAGGCCATGGCCGGCCAGCATGGCGACCAGCTCGTCGCAGTACTGCTGGCTGTGCGCGGCCTGCGCCACGTCGAACAGGCGTACGTCCCAGGCGGGTATCTGCAGGGCCTTGAAGCCCAGGCCGGCGGCCCAGGCGGCAATCGATGGCAGGTCGTGGAAAGGGGCGGTGTCGGCGGCAAATTGCGCCAGGTGCAGGCTTGGTCCCAGAATCGTTTTCATATCGGCTCCTATTGTTTGTCGATCGACAAAGAATAGGCGAAATCGTCGCCCCGGTCAAGGCCTGCGGCAAAAATCGCGGCGCGCACGCGTTATACTGGCCGCCAGTTTTGACAAGGGACACAACACATGGCAGGCAGACCGAGGGAATTTGACCGCGCGCTGGCGCTGGAAAAGGCGCGCGACGCGTTCTGGACGCGCGGCTACGAAGGCGTGGCGATGAGCGACCTGGTGGCGGCGCTGGGCATCGCCTCGGCGCGCATCTATGCGGCGTTCGGCTCGAAGGAGGCGCTGTTCCGCGAAGCGGTGGAGCTGTATGAAACCGGCGAGGGCGCGTTCGCCGTGCAGGCGCTGGCCGCGCCGTTGACGGTACGCGATGCGGTGGCGCGCATGCTGGAAGCGGCCGTGCTGCTGTACACGCGCAGCGGCCAGCCGCAAGGCTGCATGGTGGTCACGGCCGCCACCAATACCAGCGCCGGCAATGACGGCATCCGCGACTGGCTGGCGCAGCACCGGCGCGCGCGCACCGATGCGGTGGTCGAGCGGCTGCGGGCGGCGCAGGCGGCGGGCGAGTTGAAGGCAGAAACCGATGTGCAGGCGCTGGGCGACTGCTATGCGGCGCTATTGCACGGCCTGTCGGTGCAGGCGCGCGACGGGGTGCCGGCCGAACGGCTGCTGGCGCTGATCAAGCCGGCCCTGGCGGCGCTCGACCAGGCTGGCGTATCGATAGCCGCTCAACGGTAACAGTTCAGGTCCTGACGTCGATCAGGCTGCCCAGCGCCTGGTCGGCGGCTTTGACGACATTGGCCGACAGGTTGAAACCGGCCTGGTAGACCAGCGTGTCGGTCAGTTCGGACGCCAGTCCCACGCCATTCGGGCGTTCGGTGGCGGCATTGGCGCCAGCGGTGGATGGCGGCGCGCCCTCGCCAGCGGACAGCCTGCGCCCTTCGGCCGACAGCGTGACACCGGTGCCGGCCGGGCTGCTTTCCTGGAAACTGGCGCGCTGCGGCTGGAAGCCGGGCGTATTGGCGTTGGCGACATTGTTGGCGGCCACGTCCAGCGCGCGCTGGTTGGCGGTCAGTCCGGAGGTACCGGTGGCGAGGGCGGAAATGGACATGGCGGCTCCCTGAAATAGGCCTCCAGTTTACTCCTGTTTCGCTTGCCCATGAAAAATGCCACCCGAGGGTGGCATTTTCAGTCAGGCAGCAGCAACTCAGGTTGGTGCGTGCACTTCCGAGGTCGACTTGATGTCCTGGGCGTTGGCACGCTCGAAGATTTCCTTGACGACCTTGATCTGGTCCGAAGTTTCGGTATGCACCGAAATCAGGATGTTGCCGTTGCGGACCTTGTCGTCATATTGTTTGGCTTCCAGTTCCGGAATGCCCATGCCGACCAGGCCGCCAACGATGCCGCCGGCTGCGCCGCCGATGGCTGCGCCACCGAGTGCCGCCATGATCGGGCCAGCGGCGATGAAGGGACCGACGCCTGGAATCGCCAGCGAGCCGATGCCGACCAGCCAACCGAGCACGGCGCCCGTGCCCATGCCGGCGACGCCGCCGGTGGCTGCGCCTTCAGGCATCTTGGTGTTTTGCTCGTGAGCGAAGTCACGGGTACCGGTCTTGTCCGGGAACAGCACCGAGATATCGTTGTTCGAAAAGCCCGCGTCTTTCAGCGAGTTCACGATGACTTCGGCTTGGGTATGTTCCTGGGCGATGCAATAAACGGCGTTTTTGCTCATGGTAAATCTCCTTGTTGGTGTTGCTTAGTTCGTTTTGATATCGAGTTTGTTGTCGATGCTGTTCACGCCGGCCAGCGGCTTGATCAGTTCTTCGACCTTGGTTTTTTCTTCGGCCGACTTGACCGGACCGCGCAGGGTGACGACACCGTTTTTAACGAGGATCTTCACGTTGTGGGCGGTGGTGGACAGCGATTCATCCTTGACCACGGCCTTGCGCGCTTCGGCCAGCAGGGTACGGTCCGTTTTGGCGTTCGACTGCTTTTGTGGCGTCTGGCTGGCAGTGCCCTTGTCGCGTTCGTTCATGTCCGAATTGTCGGCAGCCGGGCTGGCGACGCCGGGTTTGCTTTGGTCCTTGGCATGCGGCGCCGTTTGCGCCGTGGCGAACGAGGCGCTGCAGGCCAGTGCCAGGGTCAGGCTGATGAGGTTTATAGCTTTACGCATTCCATGCTCCTTGTAAGTACCGGCTGTTTGTTGTGCCGAGAACTTCAGCATAGACGAGGAAAGATTGACACGGTGTTAAGTACTTCACGTTCAGCGCAAACAGTTCAAAGCTCTTCAGCAAGCGGGCTCGTACGATAGTGTTCGTGAAAACGGGGGCGGGCGAATATACTATGTGTCAACGGGAGGCGTGCGCCTCCCAGGCAGGCCTGTTGCCACTGCCCGCTTCGATCTGATCGCGGCAGGCCAACCCATTACGTGAGAACAAAGATACTATGGCTTCATCCCCGGAAAACCTCAGCATGGCCGTGTTTTGCGACTTCGAGAACGTCGCGCTCGGCGTGCGCGATGCGAACTACGAAAAATTCGATATCAAACCCATCCTCGAGCGCCTGCTGCTCAAGGGCAGCATCGTCGTCAAGAAGGCGTATTGCGACTGGGACCGCTACAAAAGCTTCAAGGGCACCATGCACGAAGCGAACTTCGAACTGATCGAAATCCCCCACGTGCGCCAGTCCGGCAAGAATTCGGCCGACATCCGCCTGGTGGTCGACGCGCTGGACCTGTGCTACACCAAGGCCCACGTCAACACCTTCGTCATCATCAGCGGCGACTCCGACTTTTCGCCACTGGTGTCGAAACTGCGCGAGAACGCCAAGCAGGTGATCGGCGTGGGCGTCAAGCAGTCGACTTCCGACCTGCTGGTGGCCAACTGCGACGAGTTCATCTTTTACGACGACCTGGTGCGCGAAAGCCGCCGCACGGCCGCCAAGCGCGACGCGCGCAATGAACGCGATGAGCGTGACACCCCGCAGCCGAAGCGTTCGGCCGACGAGGAAGTGCGCCGCAAGGAAAAATACGAGTCGCGCAAGACCGAGGCAATCGAGATGGCGGTCGAAACCTTCGACGCGCTGGTGTCCGAACGCGGCGACAGCGGCAAGATCTGGGCCTCGATGCTGAAAGAAGCGATCAAGCGCCGCAAGCCCGACTTCAGCGAGTCGTATTATGGTTTCCGCACTTTCGGCAACCTGCTGGAAGAAGCGCAGGCGCGCGGCCTGCTGGAGTTCGGCCGCGATGAAAAATCGGGCGCCTATGTGTACCGCAGCAGCGGCCAGGCGCCGGCCGCGCCGGTGGCCGTCGGCAACGACGCCACCAGCGAGGCAATCGCCACCGAGGTGGTCGCGGCGGAAGAGGGCAGCGGCAACAACGGCAGCCGCCGCGACGGCCGTGATAATACCCGCCGCAATGGCCGCGGCGGCCGCAAGCAGAACGACAATCGCCGCAACGAGGCAGCGCCGCAGGCCTTCGTGCCGGTGGCCGAGGTAGAAACGCCGGTTGAGGTTGCCGAGCCGATTCAGGAACTGGCGCAGCCAGCACCTGAATCGGCCGAGACCGTGACGGAAGAGAGCAACGCCAAGCGCGGTTCGCGCCGCAATGGCCGTGGCGGACGCAACAGCAACAACCGCGAAGCGCGCAATCCCGTGGCCGAAGTGGTGGAAGCCGCACCGGTGGCCGAATTCGTGCCTGAACCGGCGCCGGTGGTGGATACCGTCGCCGAACCGGTGATCGAGACGCCGGCCGAGGTCAAGCCGAAGCCGAAGCGCACGCCAGCGCGCAAGGCGGCTGCGGCCAAGAAGCCGGCCAGGCAGGCCGAGGAAGTAGTGGCCGAAGTGGCGCCGGTGGTTGAGGTTGTTCCGGTGGTTGAGGTTGTTCCAGTTGACGTGACGCCGGTTGCCGAAGACAAGCCGGCCAAGGCGCCGCGCAAGACGCCTGCGCGTCGTCCTGCGCGCAAGAAGGCTGAAGAAGCTTGATTGAACCCTTGAAGCAAAATCCGGGGGCGGACCCCGAGGGTCCGACCCCGGCACTTGCTTGGGGTTTCTGAGCATGTACCCCGGCGAACGCTTCAACAGCATCTCCCACGTGGTCGGCGCGGCCCTGGCCGCCATCGGCGGGGTGGTGCTGGTGGTTGCGGCGGCCCGCACCGGCGATGCATGGAAAATCGTCAGCTGCAGCGTGTATGCGGCCATGCTGCTGACGCTGTACCTGACGTCGTCGCTGTATCACAGCGTGCGCGGCGGCAAGGCGAAGACCGTGCTGCAGCGGCTCGACCACTGCGCCATCTACCTGCTGATAGCGGGCACTTACACGCCGTTCATGCTGGTAACCCTGCGCGGACCCTGGGGCTGGTCGCTGTTTGGCGTGGTCTGGGGCCTGGCGCTGGCCGGCATCGTGCAGGAATACGTGTACGCCAGGGGCGCGCGCATCTTGTCGCTGGTGATCTATGTGCTGATGGGCTGGCTGATCGTCATCGGCTTGAAGCCGCTCCTGGCGGCGCTGGAATGGAACGGCTTCCTGTGGCTGGCCGCCGGCGGCTTGTGCTACACGGGCGGCATCGGCTTCTATGCCACAGACCACAAGCTGCGCCATGGCCACGGCATCTGGCATCTGTTCGTGCTGGCCGGCAGTACCTGCCATTTTATCGCCATCCTGTTCTACGTCGCCTGATCTGCTGCGGCGCACAAACTATTGCTGTGATTCCATTATAATGCCCGTATCTGTGAAACAAGGGCAACAATGGATATCAATTCGGACGACCTGACCATCTTCGTGACCGTGATCGACAGCGGCACCCTCAGTGCCGCCGCCGTGCACCTGGGCCAGACCACCTCGGGCGTGAGCCGCGCGCTGTCGCGCCTGGAAGACAAGCTGGCCACCTCGCTCCTGACGCGCACCACGCGCCGCATGGAGCTGACGGAAGAGGGCAAGCTGTTCCTCGACAAGGCGCGCACCATCCTGGCCTCGATGGAAGACGTGGAAGAGGCGATCCGCATCCGCCGCCAGAAGCCGGCCGGGCGCCTGTGCGTCGACGCCGCGTCGCCGTTCATGCTCCACTGCGTGGTGCCGCACGTGGCCGAATTTCGCGCGCTATACCCGGAGATCCGGCTGGAACTGACCAGCAACGACCAGATCGCCGACCTGCTCGAACATCGCACCGATATCGCCATCCGCATCGGCGCGCTGGCCGACTCGACCCTCCATGCGCGCGCCCTCAGTTCCAGTCCGCTGCATATACTGGCCACGCCAGCCTACCTGGCGCGCCATGGGGAGCCGGCCACGCCGGAACAGCTGGCCGACCATGCCGTGCTGGGCTTTGCCCAGTATGACCTGGGCAACAACTGGCCGCTGCGCCACGAAGCGGGCAACAGCCTGCAGATCGTGCCGGCGCTGGCCGCTTCCAGCGGCGAGACGCTGCGCCAGCTGGCGCTGCACGACCAGGGCATCGTGTGTTTGTCCGACTTCATGACGCGCGATGATATCGCGGCCGGGCGGCTGGTCAAGGTGCTGCAGCCGTTCTATACCGGCTACCGCCAGCAGATCCACGCCGTCTACTACCGCAACACCCAGCTGGCGCAGCGCATCAGCTGCTTCCTGGAATTCCTGCAGCAAAAACTGTAGGTCGGGCAGGTCGGATCAGGCGCAAAGCGCTGTAATCCGACAACATTGTTGGCGCCGCTGGTTGTCGGATTACGCGCTGGCGCGCTGATCCGACCTACGCGGCTGTCACGATCTCGCCGCGCAGCAGCAGCTCCACTTCCTGGGCCGGCAGCGGATGGCTGAAATAATAGCCTTGCGCTTCGTCGCAGCCGTTACGGCGCAGGTAGTCCAGCTGTTCCGCCGTCTCCACGCCTTCGGCCACCACGCGCAATTTGAGGTTGTGCGCCAGCGCGATAATCGATACCACGATGGCCGCGTCATCGGCATCGCTGGCCACGTCGCCGACAAAGCTGCGGTCGATTTTCAGCACGTCGATCGGGAAGGTGCGCAGGTAGGCAAAGCTCGAATAGCCGGTGCCGAAATCGTCGATCGACAGCTGCACGCCCAGCGCCTTCATGTCGTGCAGCTGGCTCACGGCCAGCGCCACGTCGTGCATGAACAGGCTTTCCGTCAGCTCCAGTTCCAGGCAGCCCGGCGCCAGCCCGGTCTGCGCCAGCACGTCGGCGATCGAGGCCACCAGGTTCGGTTCGTTGAACTGGCGCGCCGACAGGTTCACCGCCAGGCGCAGCGGTCCCAGTCCCGCCGCATGCCAGGCCTGCATCTGCGCGCAGGCGGTGCGCATTACCCAGGCACCGATCGGCACGATCAGGCCCGTATCTTCGGCCAGCGCGATAAAACGGCTCGGCGCCACCATGCCCAGCTCGGGGTGGCGCCAGCGCAGCAGCGCTTCGACGCCGACGATGCGCCCGCTTTCCAGGTCCAGCTGCGGCTGGTAATGCAGCACGAACTGGCCGCGCTCCAGCGCATTGCGCAGCGCCGTTTCGATGCGCAGGCGCTCCAGCGTGGCCTGGTTCATCGCCTTGGTATAGAACTTGATGTTGTTGCGCCCCTGTTTCTTGGCGCTGTACATGGCGATGTCGGCCTGTTCGATCAGGTTCTGCGTCTCGCCGTTCAGGGTCACGTCGCCGGGTGCGTCGAATTGCGTCATGTCGTAGACGGCCACGCCGATGCTGCAGGTGACGAAGAATTCCTTGCCATCCAACATCACGGGTTGCGCCACGGCGTCCATCACGCGCTGCACCACGCCGATGCCCAGCACTTCGTCGGGCTGCTCGCACAGAATGGCGACGAATTCGTCGCCCGACAGGCGCGCCACGGTGTCGCTTTCGCGCAGGCTCGATTGCAGGCGTGCGGCGATGGTTTTCAGCAGCAGGTCGCCGGCCTTGTGGCCCAGGCTGTCGTTGACGAACTTGAAGCGGTCCAGGTCGATCAGCAGCACCCACAGCGCGCGGCCCTTGCGGCGCGCCAGCGCCATCGCCTGCGCCAGCCGGTCGCGCAGCAGGGCGCGGTTGGGCAGGCCGGTCAGCACGTCGTGGTGGGCGATATGCTGGATCTGCTGTTCTGCCAGCTTGCGCTCGGTGATCTCGGAGCCGGTACCGCGGTAACCCTTGAAGTCGCCCAGCTCGCTGAACAGCGGTTCGCCATTGATGCTGAACCAGCGCAGCTTGCCGTCGCGGTCGGCCATCGCATATTCGAGGTGAAAAAACGGCTGGTGCGCCTGCAGCGTGGCGATATGCTGCTTGCCCCAGCGCGTATTGCGCATCTCGGGATTATGGTCCCAGCGCGTGGCACCGATAAAGCGTTCGAGCGGCATGTTCGACTTGTCGGCAAAGCCGCTGGTGATATGCGTGAAGCAGAAGTTGGCATCCTGTTCCCAGTACCAGTCCGACGACAGGGCCAGCAGGCGGCGGAAGCGTTTTTCGCTTTCCTGCAGCGCACGCTCGGTGCGCTGGCGTGCGCGCACGTCTGCGCTCAGCAGTTCATTGCTGCGCTTCAGGTCCGCCGTGCGCTGTTCCACCAGCAGCTGCACGCGCTGCGAGCGCTGCGTCAGCGATTGCACGAAGGCGGCGGTCAGGGCGGAAAACAGCAGGCCCGTGATCAGCGTGAACAGCGAACCCAGATGGTCGGCCATGAAAGGACGCGGATGGGCCGTCACGCGCACGTGCCAGGACCGGCCGGCGGCGGCAAAGCCGCTGTCAACCTGATTGCTGTAGGCGAAATGCAGCCAGCGCGGCAGGTCGTGCCAGCCCATGGCCTGCCGGTCCGGCGGCACCGCGCCGTGCCGGAACAGCAGCGCCTGCGGATCGGCGCCGGCGCTGGCATACACGGCCAGCTCCAGCTGCGGATCGTCCAGCAGCTCGGCGCCGGACAGAATTTTCTGCACCAGTTCAGCCGCGCGTATCACGGCGGCCGTGTCGCCGATGACCGCCGCGCGGCGCTGCTGCGGGGTGTCGAGCGGCGCACCGTGGCGGTACACGGGCCGCAGGATGACGAAGCCGCGCTGCGGTCCCTGCGCCAGCGACAGCAGGCCGGTGGCCACCGTCAGGTTGCCCGTCACCGCCTGTTCGAGGGCGCCGGCCAGCAAGCCGTCCGGCCGCACGTTCAGGCCGAAGGCGGGCAGGTTGTTCTGCATCGGCTCCAGGTAGTCGACCACCAGGTAGTTGGGGCGCACGGGCGCCGGCAGGATCGCGCCGTCATGCATCTCCATCATGCGGTAGCCGGGCACGATGGCGCGCAGTTCGGCCTCGAACGCGGCGCGGTCGGCATGCGGCATGCGGCGGTGGAAATTGAAGGCCTGGATGAACGGATGGCGCTGCAGCAGCGGCGTGGTGAAGTCGTGGAACTGCTGGCGCGTGACGGGCACGATGGCGGCAAACAGCTGGTTGGTAGTGGTCAGCACCTCGACCGCATCGTCGAGACCCTGCTCGATGGCGGCCACGCGCGCGCCGGCGCGCTGCTGCAGGCTCAGGCTCATCTTGTCGTATTCGAGCTGGCTGATGGCGGCAAACAGCACCACCGTCACCGACAGGCCGCACGCCAGGGTCAGCGCGGCCGCGGCGGAAATGGAATAGGGCAGGCGGCCACGCAGCATGGGGAAGTGTCTCATTCGAAGATGGAGAGGCTTGCAGCATCAGCAGGCCGGCAGAGCGGGTAGTGTGTCATAAACGCTGCGCGGCGTGCTGATTTTGCATCGCTCTGGTGTCAATATGCAACAGCTTCAGCCAGGCTGCCTGCGGCGGCGCTGCAAGCGCCACAGCTGCCAGGCTGGCAGCAGGCGGTTCAGGAACGCCAGGCCGAACAGCGTGCGCCAGCGTACCAGCCGCACGGTGCGCGCGGCGCGGCCTGCGCTGGCGCGGCCGGATTGTTGCCGTTCGGGCTTGGCCGCAAAGATGATGCGGTTGTTGCCGGCAATGCCATCGAAGCTGCACACGAGGCCGCGAAAGGTCAGCATCAGGCGTTTCACCATGGCGCCATAGTGCGGGTCGTAATGGAACAGGTTGGCGACCAGCACGCCGCCGGGCACCAGCGCGCGCAGGCAGTCGGCATAGAAGCGCGCGCTGCCCAGTGCCGGCGGCAGGCCGCTGTCATCGAAACCGTCGAGCAGCAGCACGTCGGCGCAGGCCGGGTGCTGGCGGATATAGCTGACGGCGTCGGTCTCGATGATGCGCAGGCGCGCGTCGTCGGGCGGCACCATGAATTGCTCGCGCAGCGCGATCACGTCGGCGCGCAGTTCGAGCACCGTGATGCGCGCCTCGGGCAGGTGGCGGTGGCAGAATTTCAGCAGCGAGCCGCCGCCCAGGCCGACCATCAGGATATGGCGCGGGCGCGGCACGAACAGCGTGAAGCACATCATGGCGCGCGCATAGCGCAGCAGCAGATGGTCGGGGCGCGACAGCAGCATTTCGCTCTGGATCATGCCGGGACTGAACTCCAGCCGGCGCCGGTCGCCGTCGGTATGCACATGGGGGGTGTCGTGGGCGCTCTGCTGGTCGGTGGGCATGAATCAGCGTGTGGTTTCGAGGGGTATATTTTGTTGCATACAGAGAAATCTGATAAGCTCCCGAGAGCATACCCGATTTATAATCCCCATAGGGCCGCGGCGTTCCAGGCTGCATGATCGGGCACCATGGAGACAAGCATGTTTTTGGATCACCCCACCATCACGGCCACCAACAGTTTTACCGAGCCCGACCGCATCGAGCGGCTCACGCGCGTCTACGGCTATGCCGCCGCGCTGGCCGACCAGGCGGCCAATCTGAACTTCATCGAAAAAGTCGCGCAGATCCACGACCACAAGGGCACGCTGATCGTGTTCTGGTATGACGCGCCGAGCGAAGCGGAAAAGCAGTATTTCGTGCAGGCCTGGGCCAGCAAGGTGGGCGACGGCAGCACCAATGTCGAACACGAGATCTGAGCTGCCCCGCAGCGGCCCGCCGGCCCGGACATAAATCATGGATATCAAGACCCTGGTGATGGCCCTCGCGCTTGGCAACCTGAGCCTGTGCGCGGCCCTGTTCTTCTTTGAATACGAACGCAAGAAGTCGTTCGGCATGTCGACCTGGGCGGTCGCCAAGCAATGCCAGGCCATCGCCTGGTGCCTGCTGTACCTGCGCGGCGTGCTGCCCGATTTCCTGTCCATCCTGGTCGGCAGCAGCCTGCTGTTCGCCGGCATGGCGCTCGATGCGGGCGCGCTGTGGCAGGCGGCCGGCAAGCACGGCTGGCGCCGCCGCCTGCTGCCGGCGCTGGGCGCCGCCATCGCCCTGTATGCGCTGTGCTATCTGTTCGACATGGCGCCGCTGCTGCGCAATGCCGGCGGTTCGCTGATCGTGGCCGGCTTCTTCCTGTCCGGCGTGGCGGCGTTATCCTTGCAGTGGCGCGAGGCGAGCATGCTGCGCCGCTTCCTGGCCGTCGCCATGGGCCTGCTATCGCTCTTGATCGCCGCGCGCGGGGTGCTGGCCGTGTTCGTGCCGGGCTTCGACGCCGAACGGATGCAGCTGGCCGGCTTCGGCGCGCTGTACCTGATGATGCTGACCAATGCCTTCGGCTATCTGTTGCTGTCGCGCGAAAAGCTGGGCGGCGAACTGGCGCGCCTGGAAGTGATCGACGCGGCCACGGGCGTGCCGAACCGGCGCGGCTTTTACCAGGCACTGGCGCCGTGGATGGCGCTGGCGCGCCGCCCCGGCCTGCCCACCGCGCTGGTGGTGCTCAATCTCGACGACTTCAAGCGCGTCAATGACAGCTACGGCCATCCGGTCGGCGACGCGGTGCTGAAAAGCGTGGTCGACATCTGCCGCCAGCAGCTGCGCGACAGCGACCTGATGGGCCGCCTGGGCGGCGCCGAATTTGCGATCCAGCTGCCGCGCACCAGCCTGCCCGACGCGCTGATGGTGGCCGAGCGTATCCGCGCCGCCGTTGCCGGCCTGCCCGTGAAGACGGAAAAAGCCGTGCTGAGCCTGACGGCCAGCCTGGGCGTGACCACCATCCGCGCCGAAGACAGCACCGTCAGCCTGTTCAAGCGCGCCGACGAAGCGCTGCAGGCGGCCAAGGAAGCGGGGCGCAACCGCGTGATGGCGGCGCCCGAAGCGGCCACACTCGAGGTGTGACTCTCCTAACTTTCATTTAAGCCAAGCAAGTTATGATGCGAAAGACATTGTCTTTTGCTGTCCTTTATTCACTCTTGCCCGGGCTACCCTATGAAAAGTCTTCCTTCCATGCCTGTATGGCCGCTGGCCGCCCCGATCGTGGGCTGGCTGTTCCTCGGTGGCGCCAGCTTCGGCTTTGGCGGCGCTTACCAGATCCTGCTGGTGGTGGGGCTGATCGCCAGCGTGCTGGCCGCCGTGTACCACGCCGAAGTGGTGGCGCACCGCATCGGCGAGCCGTACGGCACGCTGGTGCTGGCGCTGGCCGTGACATTGATCGAGGTGGCGCTGATCGTCTCGCTGATGCTGGCGGGCGGTCCCGAGACGACGGGCCTGGCGCGCGACACCGTGTTCGCCGCCATCATGATCATCCTGAACGGCATTGTCGGCATCTGCCTGCTGCTGGGCGCCGGGCGCCACAGGGAGCAGACCTTTGGCCTGCTGGGCGTGAGCGCCTCGCTGGCCACGCTGGCGGCGATCGCCATCCTGACGCTGGTGTTGCCGAACTACACGTCGAGCGCGGCCGGCCCGTACTACAACTCGAGCCAGCTGATCTTTATCGCCGTCATTTCGCTGGTGCTGTACGGCACCTTCGTGCTGGTGCAGACGGTGCGCCACCGCGACTACTTCCTGCCCAAGGAGGCCGTCGGCGACGAGGAGGTGCATGCGGAACCGCCCACGCCCACCGTGGCGTGGATCAGCGCCGTGGCGCTGCTGGTGTGCCTGGGCGCGGTGGTGCTGCTGGCCAAATCGCTGGCGCCCGCGCTGGAAACGGCGATCGCCGCCATGGGCGCGCCGAAAACCCTGGTCGGCATCGTGATCGCCGCCATCGTGCTGCTGCCCGAAGGCCTGGCGGCAGTGCGCGCCGCGCGCGCCAACCGCCTGCAGACGAGCCTGAACCTGGCGCTCGGCTCGGCCCTGGCCAGCATCGGCCTGACCATTCCGGCGGTGGTGGTGGTGTCGCTGGCCACCGGCCTGACCATCACGCTGGGCCTGGACATCAAGTCGACCGTGCTGCTGCTGCTGTCGCTGATGGTGGCCACGCTGTCGCTGGGCACCGGCCGCACCACAGTGATGCAGGGCACGGTGCACCTGGTGATCTTTGCCGTCTACCTGTTTACCACCATCGTGCCATAGGCATTCGTGTGAAATCGGGCCCAGCTTGTCACCATGTTGTCATGCGCCTGTCATAACATGGGGGTAGTGTGGTAGGATTTTTAAATCGTTTAAATGATTTATATAATTTCCATGCGCGTCCGCTGTGTTTGCGGGCGTGGCAGCGACCAGACAAGAGGCCAGTATGTATGCAGCGGTGGACCTGGGGTCCAACAGTTTTCGTTTACACGTCGGCAAGCATGACGGCGACACCATCCGCGTCGTCAAGAGCGTGCGCGACCCGATCCGCCTGGCGGCCGGCCTGGATGCCCATGGCGACCTGACCGAGGCGGCCATGCAGGGCGCGCTGGCCTGCCTGCAGCGCTTTCGCGCCGTGCTCGACGCCTATCGGCTCGACGCCGTGCGCGTGGTGGCCACCTCCGCCATGCGGGTGGCGCGCAACGGCGCCGTGTTCCTGCCACTGGCCGAAGCCGCCATCGGCTACCCGATCGAGATCATCTCGGGCGAGGAGGAGGGCCGGCTGATCTACATGGGTGTCGCCAATTCGCTGGCGAACCCCGGCGAGCGGCGCCTGGTGATGGATATCGGCGGCGGCTCGACCGAATTGATCCTCGGCCGCGGCCAGGATGTGGAGCGGGTCGAATCGTTCAGCCTGGGCACGGTCAAGCAGAGCCTGTCGTTCTTTATCGGCGGGCGCATCGACGCGCCGTCGTTCGAGGCGGCCATCCTGTCGGCGCGCAGCCATTTCGAGGACGCCGCGCCGCCCTACCTGCCGCAGCACTGGAAGACGGCCTATGGCTCGTCGGGCACCATCCGCACCATCGCCGACATCATCGCGCGCAACAAGCTGGGCGACGGCCTGCTGTCCGGCCCCAGCCTGGACGCGCTGGCGCGCCGCTTCATCGAACTGGGCCACACCAGCAAGATCGATCTGCCCGGCTTGCGGCCCGACCGCGCCGGCACCATCGTCGGCGGGCTGGCGATCCTGATCGGCCTGTTCCGCGAACTCGATATTCCCGTCATGACGCCGATCGAGGCGGGCCTGCGCATGGGCGTGATGTGGGACCTGTTCCTGCGCTCCACCAAGCGCGACCGGCGCGAACAGTCGGTGCAGGCCTGCATGGACAAATTCCATGTCGACCAGCGCCGCGCGCAGCAGGTGGCCGAGCAGGCGCTGGCCCTGTACGCGCAGCTGAAGCCGACGTCGGATGCCTTGGTCAAGTCGCTGCGCTGGAGCGGCCTGCTGCATGAAACGGGCATGGTGGTGTCGCAGACGGGCTATCACAAGCATGGCGCCTACATTATCGAAAACGCCGACCTGCCCGGTTTCACCACGCGCGAACAGAAGACCATGAGCCGGCTGATCCTGGCGCAGAAGGGCAACCTGCGCAAGATCGACGATGTGCTGGCCGACCCCGACTTTGCCAAGGCCGTGCTGGCGCTGCGCCTGTCCATCCTGCTGATGCATGCGCGCATCGAGGCCGATTTCAGCGAGCTGCGCCTGCGCATGAAAAGCCGCATCGATCTCGACATCAAGCGCAGCTGGGTGGCCCACCATCCGACCGTGTCGTACTGGATCGAAAAGGAGCAGGAATTCTGGGATGAGGTGGGCGTCGATTTCACGATACGCGCCAGCGCCTGAAAAAATTTCACGTGCCGCACTTAATGTGCGACAAGCATTTTTGCGTAAAACAGTATATATTGTTTATATTAATTATCAGAATGGATGACACATGACCAAAACCGCGCCAGAAAAAAAACCCGCCGCTGCCGCTTCGATGTTCCCGACCAGCGAATCGATCAATGCGGCCGCTGCCGATGCCGCACCGGTGGCGGCCAAGCCCGCCGCCAAGGCACCGGCCAAGCCACGCGCCAGGGCAGCAGCAAAGCCTGCGGCAGAGCCGGTAGCCCAAGCCGCAGCCAAGCCGGTTGCGCTCAAGGCAGCAGCCAAGCCGGCGCCTGCCGCCAAGCCAGCTGTCGCCAAGGCGGCTGCAGCAGCCAGGCCTGCGGCAAAAGCTGCGGCACAACCGGCCGACAAGCCAGTGGCCAAAGCCGCTGCCAAACCGGCTGCGAAAGCAGCGGCCAAGCCGGCAGCCAAGGCGGAAACCAAGCCCGCTGCAAAAGCAGCCGCCAAGCCGGCCGCCGCCAAAAAGGCGCCTGCCGCCAAGGTCAGCGCCGCTGCCGCCGCCAAGGAAAAAGCCCGCAAGCCAAAGCTGGTGCGCGACAGCTTCACCATGCCGGAAGCCGAATATGAAGTCCTGGGCCAGGTGAAAAAAGCCTGCCTGAAAGCCGGCTTCGAGATCAAGAAAAGCGAACTGCTGCGCATCGGCGTGGCGCTGATCAGCCAGATCGACCTGGCTACCCTGCAAAACGTGCTGGCCGGCCTGCCGCAGCTGAAAACGGGCCGTCCCAAAAAGGACTGATGTCTGCCTGCGCCGTGATTCTGGTTTACCATGGGGTTTGCATCGAAATTCCATGGTAGCCATGTCAGCAGATACTGAAGTTCCTGAAATTGAACGCGCCGGCTTTGTCGAGCGCGCCATTGTGCGCCATCGCGGCGCCACCTCCATTCCCGCCATCGACCGCGTCGCCGAAGAAATCCCCGTCGCGCTGGTCTTCAACGGCATCTCGCATGTGGTCATGATGGCTACCCCGCGCGACCTCGAAGCGTTTGCCTATGGCTTTGCGCTGACCGAGGGCGTGGTGGCGTCGGCCGCCGCCATTTTCGATTGCGAAGTATTCCTGCACGCGGACAGCGCCGAAGTGGCGATGACCATCGCACAGGAGGATTTCGTGCGCCTGAAGGACCGCCGCCGCGCGCTGACGGGCCGCACCGGCTGCGGCGTGTGCGGCATCGACAGCCTGGAACTGCTCGACCTGCTGCCCGAACCGCTGCCGCCGGCCGTGATCACGGTCGACCTGCCGCTGGCGCTGGCGCGCGCCTCGGGCGAACTGCGCGTGCACCAGGCGCTGATGCAGGAAACCGGCGGCGTGCATGCGGCCGCCTGGTGTACGCCGGAAGGCGCCATCGTGCAGGTGTTCGAGGATGTCGGGCGCCACAACGGTCTCGACAAGCTGATCGGCCACCTGGCCCTGCAGCGCATCGACATGCGGCGCGGCTTCGTGTTTTTGTCGAGCCGCGGCAGCTATGAGCTGGTGCGCAAGGCGGCGCGCATGCAGATTCCGCTGCTGGCGACGATCTCCGCTCCCAGTTCGCTGGCGATCCGGATCGCCACGCAGGCCGGCATGAAACTGGCGGGTTTCTGCCGCCAGGATGCGTTTGTTGATTACACGCCACACATCACGCTGCAAGCCGCCGTGTAGCCAGCCGCGGGATTTGACTTGCGTCACGGAAATGACATTCCACTGTCATTTTCCTGACATATTTGGCAAGTACGCTGGAGTCGTCTTGATCACCAGGGATGACACCATGCAAAACATAATCGCTACAAACGACATCAAGTCGCGGCCGGTACAGCTGGTACTCAGCCAGGCAAGCACGGCCGAAGAGCTGCGCGAAGTGCAGCGCCTGCGCTACAAGGTATTTATCGAAGGCATGGGCTTGAGCTCGCTGGCCAATGCCGACGGCCTCGACAGCGACGAGTTCGACGCGCATTGCGATCACCTGGTCGTGCGCGACGCCGATACGCTGAAAGTGGTGGGCACCTACCGCGTGCTGGGTGCCTCGAAGGCGGCCAAGCTGGGCCGGCTGTATTCCGAGAATGAATTCGATCTGAGCCGCCTGAACCACCTGCGTGGCCGCATGGTCGAAGCAGGGCGCGCCTGCATCCATCCCAAGTACCGTGGCGGCAGCGTGATCATGCTGCTGTGGTCGGGCCTGGCCGAATACATGCGCCGCGAACGCTGCGACTATCTGGTCGGCTGCGCCAGCATCAGCCTGGCCGATGGCGGCCACAATGCGGTGGCTGTATATCAGTCCCTGGCGGCCAGGCACCTGGCGCCGGCCGAATACCGCGTTACGCCGCACCTGCCATTTCCGATCCATCAGGTGGAAGCGGCACAAAAGCCGCAGGTACCGCCGCTGATCAAGGGTTATCTGCGTTCAGGCGCGTGGATTTGCGGCGAACCGGCCTGGGATCCGGATTTCGAGAGCGCCGACATGTTCATGATGATGCCGCTGGCAAACCTGGACGAGCGCTATGCGCGTCATTATGGCGTGACGCCGGTATGAGGAAATATTGGGAGTAGTGCGTTGTAAAACCTGGTGGCAGAAACAGACAGCATGGTTTGGGCTGTGCTTCCGTGATGTTGCCAGGGTTGCTCATTGATGAGCGGACTGCAGATGTCTTGGCCATAGTGGGCGGCGCAACAGGCGCGGGCCAGGCCAGGCAATACCATGGTGCTCAGTGCGTCGAGGTCGCGGACAGTTCCTTCAGGTCGCGGATCGAGATCTCCGATTTTTCATGCATGCGCAATAAAATCGTTGCACCCACGGACAGCTTGCCGTGACGAATCTTGCTGATGATGGGCGGCTGCACTTCCAGCACGCGGCACAATTCCGCATCGTTTTTCAGATTCAGCTTTTCGATCAAGGTATCGAGCAGCTTGTTGGGAACAAAACTCGATGGTTCGAGCGCGCGTGCCCGGTTCATCGCTTCAATCATTTCCAGCTTCTTTTGCCGAACGTTCATATACTCCTCCTTCAGGCCAGGGTGGGGACGGGGCCATTCCTGGCCCCGCGGTAGTCGTTATCGCAGCAGCGCCTTCGCTGTACAAAATGTCAAACAACATTAGCGCGAAAGCAATTTTTCAAAATAATACTACGATAACAAAAATTGTGATAGATGGTCAGTAAAATTAACTAAGTGTTTCGCGCATTTTGTTTGGCGCACTCGCATCCTGCAGGCCATTGCGCGTCAGTATCAGGGTCCGGTCCGCCATCTCGGCCGCAGCCAGCGAATGCGTCACCATGATGGCGCAGCTGCCATTGGCCTTGATCTCGGCGCGCAGCAACTGCAGGATGCCGTGCGCCGTTTCCGGGTCGAGGTTGCCGGTCGGTTCATCGGCCAGCACCAGCGCCGGCTTGTGCACCAGGGCGCGGGCAATCGCCACGCGCTGCATTTCGCCGCCCGACAGCTGCTGCGGAAAGTCGCCGCCGCGTCCGCCCAGGCCGACCGCGTCGAGCATGCTGGCGGCGCGTTCCTGTGGCAGGCCATTGAGCAGCAGCGGCAGGGCCACGTTCTGCAGCAGGGTCAGGTGCGGCAGCACGTGAAACGCCTGGAAAATGAAACCCATGCGGGCGCGGCGCAAGCGCGTCGCGCTGGCGTCATCGAGGCTGGACATGGCGATGCCATCGACCAGGATGGGCTGTGCTTCGAAGCCGGGACCTGTATCGGGCGTATCGAGGCCGGCGATCAGGTTGAGCAGGGTCGACTTGCCGACGCCGGAGTCGCCCATGATGGCAATGAACTCGCCCGCCTCGAAGCGGCACGACAGATTGGCCAGCACGGGACGCGCGTTGGCATAGGATTTGGACAGATGGCGCAATTCGAGCATGGTGGTAGCGATCGTAAAAAAAGGGCGGCACGCAGGGAAGAGGGGTGCCTGGGAACTGCTTTGGCGCGCGGCGGATTGTTCGGCCGGCAACGTGGAGTATACGACAGGCTTGTTTCTTTTGCTTGCACAACTGCATTTACGCAACAAAGTGCAGATTGGATTCAAATTCGATTCACTTCGGACGCAATAAAGTGGGCGTGAACTGGCGTACGGCTGGGGTTTGAATATTCGGCTATGATGGGAAAACGTCATCGGCATGCAGTTGCGGAGATGGTAGCTGCCGCCCGTTTTCGCTATGACGCGACGTGCTTTGCCCTTTGCAGTGAGCCTTTGCAACTATCCCCGATTAACGATCTCAGCCAGCCCATGACCATGACTTTTGCGCAGCCATCGACAGACCATCGCCAGCGCGCCGCCGCGCCCCTTTCCACGGCCGCAGCCACTCCTGCAACGATAGCCGAGATCGCCCAAGGCCTGCTGGCGCCATCCGCCTGGACCTCGCCCAAATACCTGTACGATGCGCTGGGTTCGAAACTGTTCGAGGCCATCTGCGCCTTGCCCGAGTATTATCCGACCCGCACCGAGGCGGCCATCTTTGCGCGCCATGGCTTTGACATCGCGCAGGCTGTGGGGCCGGGCAGCACCCTGATCGACCTGGGCGCCGGCAACTGCGCCAAGGCGGCCGGCCTGTTCCCGCTGCTGCAGCCGGGGCAGTACGTGGCGATCGACATTTCCTACGATTTTCTCAGCGAGTCGCTGAGCCGCCTGCAGCAGCGCTTTCCGCAGATCGACATGCTGGGCCTGGGGCTGGATTTTTTCAGCGGCCTCGACCTGCCTGACAGCGTGCGCAGCGGCCGGCGCACGTTTTTCTATCCCGGTTCCTCGATCGGCAATTTCGCGCCGGAACAGGCGATCGCGTTCCTGCGCGAGGTGCGCGCCAATGCCGGTTCCGACGGCGGGCTGCTGATCGGCGTCGACCTGATCAAGGATGAGGCCATCCTCGACGCCGCCTATGACGACGCGATCGGTGTCACGGCCGCCTTCAACCTGAACATGCTGCGCCATCTGAACCTGCTGATGGGCGCCGATTTCGACGTGCGCCAGTGGCAGCACCATGGGTTTTTCAATGCCGGCGAAAGCCGCGTCGAAATGCACCTGGAAGCGCGCAGCGAACAGCTGGTACGCTGGCAGGGTGGCCAGCGGCGCTTTGCCAAAGGCGAACGCATCCATACAGAAGACAGCTATAAATATACGCGCGCCAGTTTCGTCGGGCTGCTGGAACAGGCGGGTTTTTCCGCCGCCAATATCTGGACCGACGAGCAGAACTGGTTTGCCGTGATCCACGCGCGCGCCATCCGCGACTGACGCGACAAGGAACCATCATGCACCTAGCCCACCCCATCGCCCCCGCCAGCCATCCCCTGCTCGATCATTACCGCCAGGTGCGCGAGCACTCGTTGCGGCTGGCCGAACCGCTGTCCGACGAAGACTGCGGCGCGCAGTCGATGCCGGACGCCAGCCCCGTCAAATGGCACCTGGCGCATACCACCTGGTTCTTTGAAACCTTTATCCTCGAAACGCTGGAAGCGGACTTTGCGCCGTTCCATCCGGCGTTTCGCGTGCTGTTCAATTCCTATTACAACGGCATTGGCGACAAGCACCCGCGCGCGCAGCGCGGCCTGCTGACCCGGCCCGGCATGGCGCAGGTGCGCGCCTACCGCGCCGATGTCGACGCGCGCATGGCGCGCCTGCTGGAAGGCGCGCTGGCGCCGGCGCAGCATGAGCAAGTCTGCGCGCTGCTGACGCTGGGCCTGCAGCATGAACAGCAGCACCAGGAACTGCTGCTGACCGACGTCAAGCACCTGCTGGCGCAAAGCGCGCTGTTTCCTGCTTATCTGGAGCTGCCTGCGGCGCGCGCCGTGCCGGCGCAGCAACAGGCGGGCAAGGCGGGCTGGATCGCGTTCGACGGCGGCCTGAGCG